>CAUDRD010000178.1 GCA_958451705.1 uncultured Oscillospiraceae bacterium | reverse complement strand
ATGTATTTAAAAAGAAATCGTGCGTTTTCCGGGCAGAGCGTTTAAATTTAAAGCTTTTTACACTTTAAAGGACGGCACATTATAATTTTTCGTCGATACGTTTTTTATTCAAATTGTATTTAAACTTGATGAAGAAGCTTCTCCGCCCTATGAATTTCAGTATGGAGGGATGCTTGCAAACTCAATGGATCTGACAATAAACAACTACGACGGCCGATACAGTCAGGTTTGTTTTGACGAAGCCACGGCAGTTGTTTATGTAGGTCTTGTAGTTGAGCAGAACTGGGAAAAAGGGAACGTCATAGAGTGGGTATGCCTCGGTACATATGTAGTGGAAAAATCAAATATACAAGGTCTTACAATGCGCCTTGAGACCTATGACCAGACCTTTGCCTTTGACAAAAAGTATTCTCTCAGCTCTCTCAGGTATCCCGCAACTCTCAGGGAGATTTTAGAGGATGCCTGCAATTGCTGCGGGGTAGTTCTTGCTACAAGAGATTTCACAAATGCCGATTATGTAGTGGACGAACGTCCCGCCGATGAGGACATTTCCTTCAGGCGTGTTTTGGAGTTTCTTGCTCCTCTCACGGCAAGCTTTGTGACCTTTGACGAAACTGGACGATTGATGCTCAAATGGTACGACGCCGAAAGCGAGTCCTGCGCCGATGTGGAATTTCCTGCCGATATGTGGTCCTTTGATGTTGTGCTTACCGGTATAAAAGCTAAAAATCAGCTTACCGACGAAGAATTTATGGTAGGTGAAGAGGGCTATGTAATTGATTTGACGGACAACATCCTCTGCCAGAACAACACTCAGGAGCTTTTGAACACACTGGGCGAAAAGACAATAGGCTTTACCTTCCGTCCTTTTGCAAGTGAAATATACTCAAACCCAGCCCTCGAAGCGGGAGATCCCGTAACGGTATATGACCGTCAGGGAAACGGTTACCGTTCATACGCAATGGTTTGCAGCTATTCCATGGGCAGCCCCATGAGTATTGGAGCTTTTTCCAAATCCGTCGCATGGAACAGAAGCTATCAGCAAACCACCACCGGTGCCGCGATCAACTCTTCAAAGCATGAAGCGGACAAGAAAATAAATATTTACGACACATACGCAAAGCAGTTTGCGGCAATGGCTGCGGCGACTGTCGGGTACTATGTCACGACCGAAACCCTTGAGGACGGCTCGGTAATTGCCTATTCCCACGACAAGCCGCTGCTTTCGGAGAGCAAAAACATATGGAAGCGAAACGGCCTTGTAGTGGCTGTCTCAAATGACGGCGGCGAAACATGGCGTGGATTCGATAAGGACGGCAACGCGATTTTAAACGACATTGCGGCCAAAACCATAATTGCGGATAAAATTGTTTCAGGCAGAATGCAGACAGCGGACGGCAGGTTTTACATTGACCTTGACAAAGGCGAAAGTACAGCGACAAAGCTTATAGGCGGTTCGCTTATAGGTGAGCGTGAAGTTTCAGCAATTATCGGACAAGACAAAACCGGCACAAATTTGTTGGAAGGCATAGCCCTGAGCATAGACGGGGAAACTAAAATTGTACTTAACTATCCTATGCCGGGGCTTGAAGAGTCGATCCCGGTTGGTTTCTATGCGTTTACCCCGGAAGGAAAAATGGGATACATCAATTTCAGCAACAATCTTGTAAATATAGACCCGCCCGGAGAGAAAGGTAAAAAGAACATAAGTCTTGTAGGAGATACAACGATCATAGGAAGCTTATCGCTTAACCGTATCAAAGGATTACTCGGTTTACCCATAACACTTGAAGGAGATGTAACGGTTAAGGGTAATTTTGATGTGGACGGAGGCACAAAAAACCGTACTGTCAACACGTCACAGGGCAAAGTAAGAATATCGGCTTATGAAACAGCAGAACCTTATTTCGGAGATATAGGTGAAGCGCAGACAGACGAAAACGGACAGGTGCGAATTGACATTGAGCCGCTGTTTGCAGAGACTGTCAACACTTCCTGTCCGTATCAGGTTTTTCTTCAGCCTTACTGTAACGGAAACTTTTATGTTTCTGAGCGGGCCGAAAATTATTTTATTGTATCAGGCACGCCAAACGGTGCTTTCGGATATGAGATTAAGGCAAAGCAAAAAGGGTACGAGCGGAACAGATTGTCATCCTACAACAGCGCAGATTATATTACCGCTAACTCTGTAAACACTAACTTCCATAAGCGCAAATGAATGATGATTTGTCCATGCTGAGAGAATTTTTTCCGCAGAAGCATTTCCCATTTTTTGTACAAAAAAGAACTCTGAATTTAAGGGGAATTTCTTATACTGTATTATACTTATAAGCGTTTCTTCAAAGTAATTTTCAGATTCTTCTATGCAAATACCATCCTGCCAATCTTCGGGATAATCGGCTCCTGTCAGCTCTGCAAGCTCCTTTGTCAGCTTAGCGTCATAAACTAATGTAACTTTGGGAAGAGGTTCAGTTGTAGACGGTGTTTCCGGAGCCTTTGTGCTTGGCTCTACGTACACAATAACCGTTTCAGGTTCAGACTTATTTTCAGTAGGTTCCTTTTCTTCCTGCTCTGTTTGAGCGGGTTCAGTAGACTGGACGGTTTCAGCCGGCGCAGTGTCTTCCTCAAAAGGCTCTGTGCCCTGAGTGTACATATCTTCAAGTGCGGCGTTTACCTTTTCATCAACGCTGTTTTCTATTGTCTTATTTATTCCGCAGCCAATTCCTGCGGCGCTGCCGCCGATAACCGCAACTCCCGCAACGGATATAACCGCAATTTGCCACGGCGATAATTTGTTTTTCAAAACAAGCACCTCATTAATGTTTTGTTGGTTTGATAATATCACACAGCGAAATTATTTTCAAGAAAAGGAGATAGAATTATGAATGAACCACTTATTAAAAGCGCAGAATTGAGCGAAAACGAGACAGTCGACATTAACAGAGAGCTGTTATTTGTCGAAAAAAATGCAGAGGAGGTGAATGAAAACAAAAGAAAGACCTCTGCAATATGGGACTGCGATCATAAGAGAACCACTTCAACAATATCAGACTGTGATTACAAAAGAAATACCTCAGCACTGAAAGAGGGATAAAACGTTATCATAAAATATCAGAAAGCAGGTGATAAAAACGACTACACGGGAATTAGACCAATATTTCTATCTTGAAAGAGAAATTGAAAACCTAAACAGGAAACTTTCAAGTGTCAAAGAAGAAATAGAGCAGACCACAGATCCCTCCCCTGCCCTGATAGACACTTACCAAACAATATTTAAATTGCTTGATAGGGTTCTTTCAGAGTTTAACCGGTTAGGGGAATATATGGCAAATATAGAAAACGACTATATAAGGCAGCTTTTCTTCCTGCGCTATGTTGAGGGACTATCGTGGAAACACGTTGCCGCAGCAGCAGGCGGGAATAATACAGCTGCCGGAGTTAAACAGGCTTGCATAAGATACATACAAAAAACAAATAAAAAGGAGAGTTAAACAATGACATCAACAGTAAGAAAAAGCAACAGACCGGCAGAAAACGTTTCCCATGAAGTTTACAGAAAGCTAAAGGGGTATATGGTGGAAAATGGAATAACTGTAAAAGACTTTGCAGAAGTCTTAAACGTAAAAAGACCCGCAATATACGCAAGAATAAACGGGAAAACAGATTTTACATTAACTGAGGTTCGCAAGCTCCAATTTGTGTTTGGAATGGATATAAGCGTTTTTTCATAATCTTTTTGTTGCTTATTCGATAATTTTTGAATGCGAAGAGGTGTTATTATGCCGTTAGAGCCTGCGGGCTATCGTGGACAGTTGGAAAGCATTATAAAGGCTTTCCCTTGTGGTGAGTGCTTGAACGTGCGGGAAGTGGCTACATATTGCGGCATAACCGAAAAAACCGCCGCAAAGCGCTTTGTATTTGTGGGGAAAGGAAAGGGTAAGTATATAACCCGCTCCGAACTTGCCCGGCAGTTAATACAGCCATGACAAACGAGGAAATTATACAACACATCAGAGCGGGAGGAAAAACCCCGGCTTTAATGGAGCAGCTGTATAACCAAAACACGCCCATTATTTACAAAACGGCCAGGCCTTACGCAGAAAAAGCCGAGATTAACGACTTAATGCA
>CAUDRD010000177.1 GCA_958451705.1 uncultured Oscillospiraceae bacterium | reverse complement strand
CCTTAAGGTTTTTACCGCAGAAATCGGGTCGGTTTCTGGAAAAATTTCAAGACCTATGGAAGCAAAGCCGTAAATGCTATCCTTATCTCCCATAGCTGCAATTTTATACATAGGCTTCCCTCACTCTCTTGCGTATTTCATCTGAAGAGATTCCGTTTCTTTTAAGAGAAAGTATAACCCGTACATTTTTAATTTCCGCTTCACGAGCCATAAAGTAAGCGAAAATAGGTTCAACGCCAAAAGCTGTATATTTTGCTTCTTTAACCTTTTCCATAATTGCATCGTCAAGGCATTTTTCAAAAAGTGTTGAGCTCTCTTTCAAAAACGAAGCTGCCTGTGAAAACTCTTTTATGCCTTCAAGATAAGATGTAACGGCGTTTTCTCCTTCGGCGGCCTTTTTTTGAAGGGTTTCAATATCTATAATCGGGCACTCGTCGCTCATGGCCTTTTTCATAAAATCCACACTTTTACCGGTTTTAACGCAGCGAAGTGCGATTTTAATATTGGCAGCGGCAACGTTCATGTTGACGGCATTTTTAAGAAGTGCAGAATCGCTTTCCTGAGCCATTTTAAGCTTTACCGCCATTGCCTGCTTGTCAATTATAATATCAGCCATTTGCCCTGAACCGAGACGGGTTAAAATGTCATATGCCTTTTGAGCCGCTTCACTCATGCACTCGGGAAGAGAGGAAAAATCCTTTTTTTGAGCAGCTTCCTTTAATTTCTGCGGATCATAGACACAGGGAAACAGAAAATACTGCTCCGCCTCTTCTCTTGTAAAAACAGTCTTTATTGCTGTTTTTAAATTATGGAAATCGTTTTCGATAATAAGGCAGTCGAGAAGATGTTCCGCCGGCAGACATTCGCATATCATCTGCCAGTTTTTTTCGCTTTCTTTAAGAAGCATTGAGGAGAAATCTCCGCTTTCCGTATCCCATCCCTTATCGCTGAGCACACGAATCGCCTCGTTTAAATTCGGCGCAGAAATCATGCTCTCCAGATTGTCATTACTTAGCAGTGAAAGCTCATGTGCCCTGATGTGTGCAACGCCATATGCAAATTCAGTATCACGCATAATCTAACACCGCCTGACTAAAAAATAATTTGATAGATTTTCTCTTTAAGAATATCTCTTTTTTCATCTGCAAGAGCGCCGAAAGTACAGTTTTCTTCAACGTCGCCGAAAGCCATTATGAATCCGTTCTCTATGGTGTTATCGGGCTCTGAGTTTATTGTAACGTCACATCCGGCAGAATGAAGCTTACTCTCAAAATCTTTGGGAAGACGCTTTAAATCCTTCTCGTTAAAAGACATCACTCCGCCTTCTCTCTTTTCCGCATACTTAACGGCAAGAGAAAGAACAGCTGCAAAATACTCATCGTCGGGCATATTATCCATAGCATTGAGAGCCTCGGAAAGAATACCGTTTATTGCTTCGGATTTAGCGGCAAGCATAATCTGGTTGGCCTTCTGTCTGCTTCCCGACACCGCCTTTTCCCCTATAACCGCAGCTTCACGCTTTGCATCGGCAATTATAGCGTCTGCTTTTTCCTCTGCCTCTCTTTGAGCCTTTTCCATAAGAGAACTTATATTTTTTTCGGATGCTTCTGAAATTGATCTGCACTGGGCTTCGGTATCGCTCTTGATTCTTTCAATAATTTTATCTAAACCAGCCATATGAAGCTTCCCCTTTATTATAAGGTGAATATGAGAAGGACTGAAACAAGAAGTGCAAGCACAGCGTATGTTTCAACCATAGCAGCGAGAACCATCGCCTTACTCTGCTCTTCCGGCTTTTTAGCTATAACACTTACGCCTGAAGCAGCAACACGAGCCTGACCGATTGCTGAGAAATATCCGACGATTGCCATGGGAAGGCAAGCTGCAAGGTAAGCGAGTCCATCGGAAACAGTGAGAGCTGCAACATTACCTGTAAAAATGCCTGTTCTGATCATTACAACGATAGCGGTAATGAATCCGTAAAGTCCCTGTGTACCGGGAAGAATCTGAAGAATAAGAACCTTTGTGAACTTTGAAGGATCTTCAGAAACAAGACCCGCAGCGGCCTCACCGACTATTCCAACACCTTTTGCCGAACCGACTCCGCCGCCGAAAGCAGCCATAGCCGCACCTAAAATTGCTAAAACCAAACCGAGTTTATCCATTAGTAATTTCCTCCTTGAATCTTAATGTTTTTGTATTAGCCTTAAAGGGACGGAACTTTTTACCGCCGCCCTCATAAAACCTTGAGAAGAATTCAACATATTGAAGTCTGTTTGTATGAACATAAGCGCCAATGATGTTAATGCCGAAGTTTATTGTATGACCTATTGCAAAAACAACAATTAAAAGCAGCGCCTTTGTAATTTTGCTTTGGGGCAAAGTTCCCATCATGTTGATAACATTTCCGATTATTCCCGTAACAAGACCTAAAGCTAAAAGTCTTGAATAAGAGAGAATATCGCTCAGATAGCCGGAAACGACATTGTAAAAAGCGTAGAGTCCTCCGCCGATTTTTCCGCCTATGCTCTTTGAGCTTCTGCCACCTGTGAGAATTATAAGCACTACGCCTACAATAGCCAAATACTTACATACTCCCGTTACGGAATCAGGAATATTAACGAGCATTCCGGCGCATATGGGTCCTGCTCCTCCAACAGCGAGGAAAATGGGCACCGTTTCACAGAAAGCTCCGAACTTATCCCCGTCACGCCAAAGCATATATCCCTTTATGGCAACGCCCACAAACAGGTGAATGAGTCCGAACAGGAAACAGTAAACCATAACCGACATCAGGTCATTGCCCTGGGGGTCCTTCCACAGGTAAAGTCTGATTGAGTCAAGACCGAGAAAATTGGTTCTGATAACGTTAATAATGTCTCCGAAAAAGCTGCCGTACATTATACCCCAGAACATTGTGGATATTCCGCAGTACATATACATAAGCATTGTGTTTTTCTTTTGACGTTCCGGCTTATACTTTAAAATGACAAAGGCCGTAGCTATTACCATCAGCAGTCCGTAACCGGCATCGGAAAACATCATACCGAAAAATACATAGTAGAAAAACGCCATTATACCGTTAGGGTCGATATCGTTTTTTGACGGCAGCGAATACATTTCGGTTATAGGTTCTACAGGAGCCGCAAAGCTGTTATTTTTAAGAAGCACCGGCTCATTTTCATCATCCTCAGCTACATCGATTATTGATACGGCAGCCGTGAATTTTTCTTCGATTTCCTTTTTGAGCTTCTCGCTGTACTTTGCGGGAACATAACCATCAAGAACAAACACACGGTCGCTGACACCGAGTTTTCCTATAACCTCATATTTATCGGCACGAACAGAAAAATAGTCAATAAGAAAGTCTATTTTTGAAATAAACTCTCCCATTTGTGAAAGCTTGTTTTCGCATTGGCTTATTTCCTTATGAAGTCTTTCTTTTTCTGCAAGATAAGCCTCATACTGCTCTTTCGGAAGCCGTGACGACACATCGGCAGGTTTTATAAAGCCTTCTGCACGCAATGCCCTTTCTATTTTTTCTCCGTTCTCTTTAAGACAAAAAATAACCGCACAGGTTTGATCTTCGTCCGAAAAAGCAATTTCTATTTCAACGTCATCCGCTTCCGGAACAGCTTCGGCTAGCTTTATCAGAAGCTCGTCTTTAGTTATAGAAAACGGGAAATATCCGATAAAAGCATCTGAAAACTCCGTACCGGTAAAATTCATCGGGACATCGAGTTTTACCCAAGGAGCAATATTTTCAGCCAAAGTTTCATTGCGAACTATTGCCGCTCTGTCTTCAGATATTTTTTTGCCTAAATCGTTTATTTCATAGCACTTACTTAACAGTGCATCGGCTTCATTGCTCTTTTCAATAAACTCTGCCGCAGTAACCTGATGCCTCGGAGAAAAACTGTCAAGCATTGATTTTTTTTCGTCGCAATACTTTAAAAGCAGCTCTTTTGCTGATTGTGCCGCTTCTAAAAAACGTCCAAATTGTGAAACAGAATGTGAAACATCCATTTTGTAAAGGCCGTCAATTTCACGATAATCTTCAATTTGCACTATTCCCCTGCGCTGAAGCAAATCTACAATCTGCTGACTGTCTTCAAGTACAGCGGCAAT
>CAUDRD010000176.1 GCA_958451705.1 uncultured Oscillospiraceae bacterium | reverse complement strand
GAATATTAACACAGTGTCTTTTTTAATAGGTAATAGTCTGAATATCGCATATATAATTTCTATTATCTTTCTTTTCATACTTAACCTATTGCCTCCGCCATATATCAAAATCGAAAAATCCTATAAAAAATAGCTTTAATCATATAAAACGTATAATTGCTTTTTAGCGTTACTATCAGCTTTTTGTTTTTTCCATCACAATAGTTTTCCAATTGATATTCTTGTATAAATTTCTGCAAAATTTTGAAGCCCTGTTTTTTATCGTGCTTCATTTGCACTGTTATCAGCCATGCGAGTACGCAGCAATCCTCTGCACATCTCTTTTTATAATTGTTTACCAGCTCAGGATATTGGTTTTCTAAAAATTCAATTCTTGTTTTCCAGCCTTCGACTATATCAAGTCGGCTGATATTAAAAGTATATGATATGCTGTCATTTCTTTGCCTGTAATGTACAACAACGCTTTTAGTGCAAATGACAGATCTACTATTTTGAAATATGAGATGAGTCCAAAAATGATCTTCAAAAAGTTTTCCTTCAGGAAAGCTTTCTTTTTTTGCAATATCGCTTCTAATAAGTTTTCCCCACGCAAAAGTTTGGATTTTACCCTCCATCAATAATCCCATTGCTTCGCTACGGTTCAAAATTTTCAAATCCGGATAACACGCAGCCGCTGCATCTTCATGATCGGAATATGTATATGTGTAATTACCTACTACGACATCTGCATTATATGCTTTTTGAATTTCAAGCAGATGCTCAACAGCATTTATCTCTAAGTAATCATCACCATCTAAATAAAAAATAAACTCGCCATTCGCATACGCTGTTCCTGCATTTCTTGCAGAAGACAGTCCTCCATTCTCTTTATGAATAACCTTAATGCGTTTATCTTTTTCAGCTGCTTCATCACAAATTTCCGGACATTTATCAGGTGAACCGTCATCTACTAAAATAACTTCAATATCCGAAAAAGTCTGAGAAAGGATGCTGCCAACGCATCTATTAATATATTTTTCGGTTTTATAAACAGGCACAATAATACTGACTTTAGGCATTTTTTATTCCTCGCTTTACAGTAAGAATATTTGCTATGCAATTTATAATGAAAGAAGCGGCCAATGACATCAAAATAAGCAATGCAAGTATTGCCAACGGATATTTTGCATAGTACGCTAAACCTCCGTATGTACTGGAATAAAAAAACATATGAGTAAGCCACATGTTCATGGAATGCTTACCAAGAAATTCAAAAGGTTTACGCAGTATGGAAAATCTTCGCTCTGCCAACAGGTAAGAGACAATAAATACCAAACCAGAAACCGGAGCAATAAATAATGTAGGAACATATCGCCGCACGATTATCGTTACAAGAACAATCAATACCAATAAAATAGGTGATATTTTTTTTGGAACTATTTTATTCCAAACGCTCTCAATTTTTGTCATCAGCATATATTTGTAAAAATAAACTCCCATAAGCAGCTCGGCATATGACATTCCGAGCCGTGCAAAATGCTGAATCAAAAATCCGTCAACATATTTGAAACGTAGAAGATAAGATATCAAATAAACAAGCGGCGTTAAAACAGCCACAATAATAGGATGCTTCTGTACTAATTTAAAAATCAGTGGTGATAAAAGTACCATCAGAATATATGTTGAAACAAACCACCATGCACCGTTATAGGTGTACCAGAAAGTAAAGAAATTTCCTAAAAATGTTACAGGAGAAACAAGCCACTCAGCTGCTTTCCCAAGTATTGCTGCGGCAATTCCGAAAATGCACAATACAATCCAGTAAGATTTCAGCAGGCGAAAAATCCCCTTTAATCTGCCTTTTAAATACTCTTTTCCGTTTCCCTTTGAGGAAACGTAGCTTGCCATTAATCCGTATCCACTGCAAAAACAATATATCATTACACAGCAGTCCGCAGCCTGTCCGATAAAATAAGTCAAAGGAACTCCACTAATATAGACAAGGGGCGTAAACACAGGCTCAAGCGTACAGAAAAGATGTAGGCAGAGCATTGCAATTATTGCCACACCCTGGAGCTGCTTGGTTTCATTTTTTGAAATCATTCAATCACCTTATATATTTTCTCAAGCTCCTGTGCATTGGAGTAATCTGTCTTCGCACAGTTTTCAGCCAAAAGCGTTAATTTATTGGGAGTTTTTAAAAGCTCCGCTATTGCTTCTGCGCACCTCTCATTATCAAGAGGCACAATCACGCCGTCATATCCATCTTTAAGCTGACTTTGAGCAGTGGCATAATTTGTGATTATAACAGGTTTTCCAAGGATTTGCGCCTCTCGCACCGCAACACATTTACCCTCGTATCTTGACGGCTGAACGTATACATCACAGGCTTTAACATAAGGATACGGGTTGCTTTTTTTGCCTAAAATTATCACGTGATTTTCCATGCCTGCTTCTTTTATCTTGCTTCTTATCAGCTCTTCGTCTCCGCCGTAACCAATAAGAAACCATTTTACATCTATACCCTGCTCAATGATTTTTCGGCAAATATCCGGTACGTTGTCAAAATTTTTGGCAGTTGAAAAACGACCTACGGACAAAAGCTTTATGGCACCGCCGTTCATTTCATCGCTTACATCTGCCATTTCAGCCTGCTTCTTTATAAAATCAGGTGAAATTATATTTTCAACGGGCAGAATTTTAGGCTCCAAATCCGGGAACTTTGAAAGGAAGCCTTTTGTACAGGCATCAGAAATAGATACAATGCGGTCATATTTCGCCCACATTTTTTCTTCCGATTCTACATCAATATCTACAGTTGAATAGTCCGTGTGAATCCAGGCAATTTTCTTTTTTGCTGTTACTTTTTCAGCGGCAAAATAGTGAGGTGTCAGAAAACTTATGGCAAGATCATACTCTTTATCGCTAATTTTAGGCATCCCTTTAACAGTATATTTATGGCTGTATTCAAGCTCTACACCGTTATCGCTCTCTATATCATGGGATTTTACATATTGCCGTGCCTTCATTTTAGCAATAATTCTGCCTGCCGCTACACCAAACAAGCCTTTTTTAACTATCGAACTCATAGGAACAGCAAGCCCTGTATACTCTTTGATCTCAGGGAGCAAATGTACCTTTTCAGGCAGCAGGTCAAAAAATTCGCCCTCGTGCCTCATAAGAAAAAGACTTACATCATATTTTGAATAATCAAAGGCTTCTAAGAGTCCTAAGAGCGCCCGCTCTGCTCCGCCGATTTCAAGGGCGTGGGAAATAATTATTACCGATTTCATTTTTTCAACCACCTAAAGCAATCATTTCCGAAAACACGGTGAAGCGGCTTTGTAAGCTTACTTCTGAGAATTGTTTTTTTGCTCATCCAGCTTTTTGAATACCAGTGAATACTTACAGTGTTTTCAGTCTTATTCAAAACGCCTTTAGGGTCATCATAAGGATTCATATAATCAATAGGCAAAATCAGAGCATCACCTAAAAGTTGCTTTTTTCCATTTAGCTCCAAACCAAAAGGCAACAATGCTTTTGTGTTGAGCTGCGGACATGTCACTGTAGGATAATTCCCGTTTTCATCAGGTCCAAGGTTTTTGTACTGATCAATCATGCTTTCGATTGTAGGATGATGAGCCACAGCACCAAAGCCAAGGCCTGTCGCAATACACTCATGCGTTTCAAAACCATAAAAAGCACCGTAATCCAGCAAAAAATCGGGATTTTTTATTAATTCAACATCAGTATCAAAATAAATTCCGCCATGCTCATTTACTACAAGAAGACGTGCAAGATCACTGAGAAAGGCCCACTTTTTATTATCATAGCAATATTTTATGTAGGGATTTTGCTGAACATCGAAATTATCTTCATTCCACTCAATAATCTCGTAATCAGGACAGTACTTGCGCCAACTAGCTATACATTTTTTTACAGCTTTCGGCTTTTCATTCCTACCAAACCAACAGTAATGGATTTTTTTTGGTATCATAACTACTAACCCCTCTTTTCGTTAAAGCAAGCTACTTATCGGCACATGGTTGAACCGATCTAAAAATACGCTAATAGTGCCTATTTTTGTCATATCCATAAAAAAATAGGCGACGAAAAACATATAATACGCCGCAGTATAAGCTTTCCTGTTCCTGTCATATTACAAAGCTGT
>CAUDRD010000175.1 GCA_958451705.1 uncultured Oscillospiraceae bacterium | reverse complement strand
ACGGCAATCCCTGGCTCCAGACGGACCGCTGTGAGGACGAACGCTATACATGGCTTCACGAAGCCAAATTTGACTGAGAGGCAGGAGAAAATAAATGGCAAGAGAATTTATTGTCCCGGGAAAAATAATTTCCGGTTCAGGAGCTTTGGAGGCAGCTGAGTCAGCTCTCAGCGCATTCGGTAAAAAAGCTCTTATTGTAACAGATAAGGTTATGATAGACCTTGGCAACTGTGCAAAGGTTGAAACTGCCCTTAAAAACGAGGGCGTAGATTACGTTATCTACTCCGATATAACAGGTGAACCCACCGACGTTATGATTGACGGCGGAGTAAAGGTATATAAAGAAAACGGCTGCGATTTTATCGTAGCTTTAGGCGGCGGCAGCCCCATTGACTCAATGAAGGCAATCGCTTCCCTTATAGAAAACGGCGGAAGCATTTCCGATTATATGGGCAAGGTTATCGACGTTCCCGTACCCCCCATGGTTGCAATTCCCACAACTGCCGGCACTGGCTCAGAGGCCACCCAGTTTACAATTATCACAGATACAAAAAAGGATATTAAAATGCTCTTAAAGGGCGCTGTGCTCATGCCAACTCTGGCCATTATCGACCCTCAGTTTACAATGACAGCACCGCCTAAAATCACTGCCGCAACAGGTCTTGACGCCCTTTGCCATGCTGTTGAGGCCTACACCTCCCGCAAGGCTCAGACCCTTTCCGATACCTTTGCGGTTTCAGCTGTTAAGCGTATTTTTAAATTCCTTCCTGTAGCTTTCAAAGACGGCAAAAACGAAGAGGCGAGAGTTGAGATGTCAGTTGCCGCTCTTGAAGCAGGTATCGCCTTCAACAACGCTTCCGTAACCATCATCCACGGCATGAGCCGTCCCATAGGAGCTCTTTTCCATGTCGCTCACGGTCTTTCAAATGCAATGCTTATGAAAGAGTGCCTTAAATTCGCTCTTCCCGGCGCATATGACCGATTTGCTTCCCTTGGCAGAGCAATCGGCGCCGCAAAGGATGAGGACAGCGACGAAGCTGCCGCCGAAAAGTTCCTTGCTGAAATTGAGAACATCACTAAGGTACTTGAAACTCCCACTCTCGAAGAGTACGGCATTGACCGTGAAAAATTCTTTAGCGTTATCGACAAAATGGCTTTTGACGCAATGGCAAGCGGAAGTCCTCAGAACACAATGCGTGACGTAAGGGAAGAGGACGTAAAGCAGATTTACAGAAACCTTTGGTGATTAAACCATAATATAAAGGAGAATGAAAAATGATTAAAGTAGGAATCATCGGTGCAGGCCGTATCGGTAAGGTACATATTACAAGTATCGCTACTAGAGTTAAGGATGCAGTTGTAAAATCAGTTGCCGATCCCTTTATGAACGATGAAACAGCAGCGTGGGCAAAGGCAATGGGCGTTGAGGTAGTTACAAAGGATTACAAAGAGATCCTTGCAGACCCGGAAATCGCCGCTGTACTTATCTGCTCTTCAACAGATACCCATTCACCTATTTCCGTTGAGGCTATCAAGGCAGGCAAGCACGTTTTCTGCGAAAAGCCCATCGACCATGACATCGAGAAGATTCAGCAGGTTATCGACGCTCTTGAGGGCACAAACCTTAAATATCAGGTTGGCTTCAACCGCCGCTTTGACCACAACTATGAGGCCGTTCAGCGTGCAGTTGCCGAGGGCAAAATCGGCAAGCCCGAAATCATCAAAATCACTTCCCGTGACCCGGAGCCCCCTTCAATCGACTATGTAAAGGTTTCCGGCGGAATGTTCCTTGACATGACAATCCATGATTTTGATATGGCTCGTTTCCTTGCAGGCTGCGACGCTGAAGAAGTTTATGTACAGGGCGCAAACCTTGTTGACCCCGCAATCGGCGAGGCAGGGGATGTTGATACAGCAGTAATTACAATGAAGATGGAAAACGGCGCAATTGTTGTTATAGACAACAGCAGAAGATCAGCTTACGGCTATGACCAGCGTGCGGAGGTATTCGGCTCCGAGGGAATGGTTGCCTGCGAAAACGACAGCGCATCAAAGGCAGTTCTCAGCAACGCTGACGGCGTAACAGCCGAGAAGCCCCTCTTCTTCTTCCTTGAGCGTTACATGGATGCTTACGGCAAAGAGGTTTCAATGTTTATCGACGCAATTGTTAACGATAAGGAAGCTCCTCTTAACGTATACGACGGACTCAAGCCCGTACTTATGGGTCTGGCAGCTAAGAAGTCATACGAAGAGCACCGTCCCGTAAAAATTTCCGAAATCATGTAATTATTTACCGAAAGGGGAATGAGTATGTTCGATAAAAGCAAAGTAAAGCTTGGCATTGCTCCTATCGCCTGGACAAACGACGATATGCCCGACCTGGGCAAGGAGAACACCTTTGAGCAGTGCGTAAGCGAAATGGCTCTTGCAGGCTTCACAGGCTCAGAGGTTGGCAATAAATATCCCAAGGACCCCGCAGTTCTCAAAAAGGCTCTCGACCTTAGGGGAATGGAAATCTGCAACCAGTGGTTTTCCTGCTTCCTTATTACAAAGCCCTTTGAAGAGGTTGAAAAGGAGTTCCGCAGCCAGCTTGCTTTCTTAAAGGCAATGGGAGCAAAGGTTATCGGCGCTTCTGAGCAGAGCCACAGCGTTCAGGGGGAGCTTAACACACCTATTTTCGGCCATAAGTATGTTATGAACGATGAGGAGTGGGACACCTTCTGCAAGGGTATGAATAAGCTCGGCAAAATCGCAAAGGAGGAGTACGGCATCGCCCTTACTTTCCACCATCATATGGGTACAGTTGTTCAGACTGCCGCTGAGGTTGAGCGCATGATGGAGGGAACAGATCCCGAATATGTAAGCCTTCTTTTTGATACGGGACATTTCGCTTACTGCGGCGAAGACCCACTTGAGATGGTCAAGAAGTATGTAAAGCGCATTAAGCACGTTCACCTTAAGGACATTCGTCCTGAAATTGTGGAAAAGGTAAAGCAAGAAAATCTCAGCTTCCTTGACGGCGTGCGTCTTGGCACATTCACAATCCCCGGCGACGGATGCATCGACTTTGATCCTATTTTCAAGGTTCTTGAAGATGCAGGCTATGAGGGATATATGCTTGTTGAAGCGGAGCAGGACCCCGCAAAGGCAAATCCCCTTGAGTACGCTATTCGTGCAAGAAAGTTCATCGCCGAAAAGACAGGACTTTAATAATAGAAAAGCCGCCTTTTAGGTGCATTTCAGGCACTTATATTTAAAGTAAGGAAGAGATAACATGGCACTGGTAGAAATGAAAACTCTCCTTGAAGGTGCTGCGGAGAAAAATATAGGATGCGGAGCTTTCAGCGTAGGCAATATGGAAATGGTTATGGGTGCAATAAAAGCCGCCGAAGAGACAGGCACACCTATAATTTTGCAGATAGCCGAAGTGCGTCTTAAAAATTCGCCTCTGCACCTTATGGGACCGATGATGGTAAGCGCCGCCGAAAACGCCGATGTGGACGTTGCGGTGCATCTTGACCACGGTCTTACTTTGGAGACAGTACAGCAGGCTCTTGACCTTGGCTTTACGTCGGTTATGCTTGACGCTTCTACGCTGCCCTTTGAAGAGAATATTGCAAAGACAAAAAAGGTAGTGGAAATGGCGAGGGAGTACGGCGCAACAGTTGAGTCAGAGCTGGGACTCGTAGGCGGAAGCGAGGACGGCAGCAGCGACCACGGAATACGCTGCACCGACCCGGACGACGCAAAGGTCTTTGCCCAGGAGACAGGCATTGACGCTTTGGCCGTTGCAATCGGCAACGCTCACGGAAATTATCCCGTAGCGCCGACTTTGGCCTTTGACGTGCTGGAAAAGATAAACAGTAACGTAAATATACCTCTTGTTCTTCACGGCGGAAGCGGAATTAGTGACCGTGATTTTCAGAGGGCAATTTCTCTTGGAGTCCGCAAAGTAAATATTGCAACTGCCAGCTTTAACAGCCTTGCAAACAGTGCGGAAAAATATATGCATGGCGAAGGCAAGCACAATTACTTTGACCTTAGTACGGCAATGGTCAACGGAACCTACGAGAATGTGATACGTCATATTAAAGTATTTAATACGCCGTATCAGAAATAATGATGGAATACATATTTTGAGGGGTATGTTTTCTATAGAT
>CAUDRD010000174.1 GCA_958451705.1 uncultured Oscillospiraceae bacterium | reverse complement strand
AACGCAAGAAAGGATGCCGGAGCAGACGCATGGAAAGCTTCCGGAGACGCTGGAGCCGACTTTGAGGCAACTGAGTTTACAGGTTATGGCGCAACCGAAGGCGAAGGAAAGATTTTAGGCGTTATAGTAAACGGCGAAAGAGTCGAAGCCTTTGAGGGTGAAGATGAATTTGCCCTTATTGCTGATAAAACACCTTTTTACGGCGAAAGCGGCGGACAGGCAGGCGATACAGGCGTTATCAAAAACGCAAACTTTACCGCAAAGGTTCTTTCAACTTCTAAGAACGCAGGCGGAGTGTTTGTACACTCTTGCCGTCTCGAAAGCGGTACGGTTAAGACAGGCGAAACTGCTTTCTTTGAGGTTGACAGAGAAAAACGCTTTGCCACAATGAGAAACCATACTGCCGCTCACCTTTTACAGGCAGCTCTCCGCAAGGTTTTGGGCAGCCATGTTGAGCAGGCTGGTCAGCTTGTAAACAGTGCTGAAGTACGCTTTGACTTTTCACATTTCTCTGCTCTTACTCCCGAAGAGTTAAAGAGCGTTGAAGCTCTTGTAAACGAAAAAATTCTTGCAGCTCTTCCCGTTACAACAACTGAAATGCCCATTGACGAGGCTAAGAAAAAGGGAGCAATGGCTCTGTTCGGCGAAAAGTACGGCGACGTTGTAAGAGTTGTTGAAGCAGGAGACTTCTCCGTAGAGCTCTGCGGCGGTACTCACGTTGACAATACCTCAAAGCTGGGACTTTTCAAAATCATTTCCGAATCCTCAGTTGCTTCCGGAGTGAGAAGAATACAGGCTGTTACGGGAGCAGGTGTACTTGAGTTCATCGAAAAGAACCTTAATCTTATAAACGAAAGCTGTGCAGCTCTCAAACTCGGCAATCCCGCAGACCTTGCAAGACGCTGCCGTCAGGTTTCCGAAGAAGTAAAGGCAGCGGAGAAGAAAGTTGCCGCTCTCGAAAACGAAAAGGCAGAGCTTAATACAAAACGACTTCTCGAAAACTATAAAACTGTCGGCGAATATAAGCTCATTGCCGCAAATGTTCCCGATGCTGCTCCCGACGCACTTCGCAGAATGTGTGACAGCGCAAAGAACAGCAATGAGGCAGTTGTAATAATCCTTGCAAGTGAGCAGAAGGCAAAAGGCACAGTGAGTCTTGCCGCAGCTTGTTCAAAGGCTGCTGTTGACAAGGGCGCCCATGCAGGCAATATTGTCCGTGAAGCTGCAAAGGCCTGTGGCGGCTCAGGCGGCGGAAAGCCCGACAGCGCAATGGCAGGCGGTAAGGACCCCTCAAAAATAGATGAAGCTCTCAATACTGTCTAAAAATTACTTTCATAAACGGAGCTAAGAAAATGGATTGCGTTTTCTGTAAAATCATCAGCGGCGATATCCCCTCAACAAAGGTCTATGAGGATGAGTGGGTAGTGGCTTTCAAAGACCTTGAGCCACAGGCTCCTGTACACGTTCTTATTGTACCTAAGGAGCATATCGCTTCGGCGGCAGAGATAACCGCCGAAAACAGCTTCCTTATTGCCAAGGTTTTTGAAGCTGCTGCAAAAATTGCAAAGGAAATGGATTTAAGGGACGGTTTCAGAATTGTCAATAACTGCGGCGAAAAGGCAGGACAATCTGTTATGCACATTCATTTCCACATGATGGCAGGCCGTGAATTCACATGGCCCGCAGGCTGAGGAGGAGTTAAAATGTCTGAAGTTTATAAGATGAAAATAGCAGGGCTCGAAAGAGAACTGCCTATATGCGCCGTTAACGATAAGCTTGATATAGCTGCATTTGTTATTTTCGGCGACGTTGAAATAACAGTGGCTGCCGTCAAGGAGCTTCTTAAAAAATGCCCCGAGTTCGATTACATAGTAACTCCCGAAGCAAAGGGCATACCCCTTGCCTATGAAATGGCAAGACAGAGCGGAAAGAAGTATTTCATAATCCGCAAAGGTGCAAAGCTCTATATGAAGGAGCCTGTGTGCGTTAACGTCCATTCAATTACCACTGCCGCTGTTCAGACAGCTTACCTTGACAGCGCAGAGGGTGAGCAGATGAGAGGCAAAAGAGTGCTTGTTCTCGATGACGTTATAAGCACCGGCGAATCCCTTAAAGCGGCTCTTACACTTCTTGAAAAATTCGATGTAAACGTTGTAGGCATGGCTGCAATTTTAGCAGAGGGCGATGCCGCCGACCGAGACGATATTATTTATCTTGAAAAGCTTCCTCTGTTTTTCAAATAATATTGTAACGGAGCTGATTTTATGAAACGACCGATGGCTGTAACCGGTGTCTGTTTGGTTCTCTCCTTAGCAGCGTTTTTTCTGCTGGGGACGGGGATTGCCACAGTCACCGCAATTGTTGCGGCTGTCGGTCTTGTTTTATGTCCATTTTTAAAGAATCGTGAAAACCGGAGTGTAGTTTCAGTGTGCCTAATAACTGTTATTTTCTCCTTTATATGGCTCACTTTTTATGACACCGTAGTTTATAAGCCTGCCGAAAATCTTTGCGGAAGAGAAGCAACTATTGAGGGAAAAATAATTTCTGAGCCTTATAGAGCTTACGGGCAGTATTACACAGTTATAAAAACAGAAACCGTTAACGGAGAAAAGTTAAAGGTTAAAATACGGCTTTCTTCAAGCAGTTCACAGAGTGCTGAGCCGGGAGATAAAGTAACTTGTACAATAAAACCTTATCTCCTTACTGACAGCAGCGGAAAAAATAAAGCAGACGGTATTTTTATCGGCGGATATATGAGCGACGACGCAAAAATCGAAAGAGGCAACGGATTCTCCCTGAGCTTTATTACATATAAAGTTAAAAGCTATCTTCTTTCGAATATTTCCTATGCTCTTCCCGGTGACGAGGGAGAGCTTCTCAAAGGAATGCTTTTAGGCGATAAAACAGGTGTGCCGGATGATATAAACGAAAGTTTCCGCCATGTTGGACTTTCTCATCTTTTCGCAGTTTCGGGGCTGCATCTTTCCGTTTGGGTAGGTCTCTTTTCTCTTATAAAATTTAAAGATCACAGATTGAAAGCTCTGATGCGTATATTTTCGGCTCTTTTCATTTTATTCTTTATGTCACTTACAGGCTTTACTTCTTCTGTTTTCAGAGCTGGAGTAATGACACTTGTTTTTCTTTTAGGGCAGAGCTTCGGCAGAAAAGCTGACGGAGTAAACTCCTTAGGCTTAGCAGCGGTAATTTTATGTCTTATAAATCCATACACCTGCCTTGAGCTGAGCTTTATTTTGTCTTTTTCTGCAACTCTCGGTATTCTTATCTGCTATAAGCCCATTGAATGTTTTGGAGAGAAAGCACAGGATAAAATCAACGGAGTTATCGGCAAAGCAATTAAATGGATTATCACCGCCGGCGGAGTGTCGGTAAGCGCATCTATTTTCACGTTTCCTGTCTCTTCAATAGCTTTTGGAGAAATCTCCGTAGTTTCGCCTTTTGCAAATCTCATTGTACCTTCATTAGGTGCGGTTTCCATGATAAGCGGAGGTTTGGCGTCGGTTTTTCCGTCAAATCCGATTTTCTACTTTTTAACAAAGCCCCTTTTTCTACTGTGCGGTGTAATAAATAATTTTATAATTAAATTCTGTATGGGCTTAGGTGGCCTCGAATTTTCATATTTCAGAATAAGTGGCGAAAACGCCGCAGTTATCTTCGCCGGAATTATGGCGATTTTTGCAGTTACCTTTATATTCAAAAATTACCGCAGAATGTTGCCTCTTGCTTTATCCCTTTGTCTGCTGTTTGCGGTATGTACCGAAATTTCCGAAATCTTTTTAAAGGGAAATACCCTTGAGATAATCGTCTGTGACAGCGGCGAAAACCCGTGCGTTGTGCTTTCCGACAGAAAAAGCGCAGTTATCATAGGAGCGGGAAGCGGATATTATTCCGAAATGAGTATAGATGATGCCCTTTCCTCAGCGGGAACCGATAAGATAAACGCCATTGCCGCAACAAAATACGACAATATAACCGCTGCCGGAAACATCGCTTCGGAATTTCACATTCCCCTTGTGATTAACGGCAGTGGAAATGAACTTTTGCAGAAAGAAACAGACGTTCTTACTGTTGAGTGCAAAGGTGAAAGCATAGAATTTTCAGAAAGTGTAAAGGCAGAGTTTTACTCCTCTTTTACAGTTATAA
>CAUDRD010000173.1 GCA_958451705.1 uncultured Oscillospiraceae bacterium | reverse complement strand
TGTACAGTACACAAAGGGCGCTCCCGATGTAGTTCTGAGCCGCTGCACAAAATGCCTTAGTGAAAACGGTACAATCGTTGATATGACCGATGAAATAAGGGAGAAGATTTCCTCCCAGAACAAGGCAATGGCAGATAAAGCTCTGCGTGTACTTGCGGCAGCTTACAGAGAGTATTCCTCAAAGCCCGAAAGCTTTGCTCCAGAAGAATTGGAAAACGACCTTATCTTTGTAGGTCTTACGGGTATGATTGACCCTGTACGTCCTGAAGTTGTAGATTCCATTAAAGAATGTAAGGAAGCCGGAATACGACCCATTATGATAACCGGTGACCACAAAGATACCGCCATAGCAATAGCTATGGAGCTTGGAATAATAGATAACCCCTCCCAGGCAATTACAGGCTCTGAGCTTTCAGAAATGTCCGACGAAGAATTTGAAAACCGTGTTGAAGAATTCTCCGTTTACGCCCGTGTTCAGCCTGAACACAAGGTAAAAATAGTCAATGCCTGGCGTAAAAAAGGCTATGTAACCGCCATGACAGGCGACGGAGTAAACGACGCACCGTCAATTAAGAGCGCAGATATAGGCATCGGCATGGGCATTACAGGCACCGACGTTACTAAAAACGTTGCCGACATGGTTCTCGCCGACGATAACTTTGCCACTATCGTCGCCGCAGTGGAAGAGGGAAGAAAAATTTACGACAATATCCGTAAATCAATACAGTTCCTCCTCGCTTCAAACCTCAGCGAAGTTATCTCCATTTTCACCGCTACTCTTTTAGGATTTACGATTCTTGAGCCGGTACACATCCTTTGGATAAACCTTATAACCGACACCTTCCCCGCTCTTGCTCTGGGTATGGAAAAAGGCGAACCTGATCTTATGAAGCGTAAACCCCGCAACCCCTCCGACGGAATTTTTGCCGGCGGAATGGGCTTCGATGTAGCATATCAGGGCATACTGGTTTCAATAGTAACCCTTGCCTCCTATTTTATCGGCCACTTTATGGAAGCCGGTGTTTGGGAGATTACAAACAGCCCCGACGGAATTACAATGGCGTTCCTTACAATGTCTATGGCTGAGATTTTCCACTCATATAATATGCGCTCGAGAACAGGCTCAATATTTACCCTTAAGCACCATAATTTCTATATCTTTGGCGCAATGGTAGCCTCTCTTCTCCTCACCTCGGCGGTTATTTATATACCGTTCCTTTCAAACGCCTTCCAGTTTGAGCATATTTCTTTCACTGAGTACGTTGTATCCCTTTCCCTTGCATTCTCCGTAATACCCATTGTGGAAATCGTAAAAGCGATTCAGCGTGCAGCGGCAAAAAGACGCAAATAAATCCTTTTCGGAAACAACAAAAAACCGCAGGGCTTTCGCTCTGCGGTTTTTTATTTGCTTTTGTTTGATTATGCCTGCTGGGGAGCTCCAACGGGGCAAGCGTCTGCGCAAGCGCCGCACTCGATGCAGGTATCAGCGTCGATTACATACTTTCCGTCGCCCTCAGAAATAGCCTCTACAGGGCACTCTGCTGCGCAAGCGCCGCAGGAGATGCAATCATCAGAAATAGCATATGCCATTTTAATAGCCTCCTTATAACCTTTTTCACTATTGTAACACATGACGGCTAAATTTCAAGGGGAATTTAAATATAAATAATAAAATCCTTTTTAACTGTACATAATAAATTTGTATATTTGTTAAGAGAAAGGCGGTAAGCAAATGAAAAACGGAAAAATTAAGGGAAACGCAAAATGGCTCCTTGCCGGGAACGGACTTGCCTGCGCACTGGCAGTATTCGCCTACCTTGCCGTATGGTTTGCTTTCGGAAATTCGGCAAGGGTAATAAATCTTATTTTTTCTCAAAGTGCAGTTCAAAACACTCTTACAGGCGTTGACCCGCTGCTTTACAGCGGGCTCAGATTACTTGCTTCATTTATGGCGCTTGCCCTTTCTGTTTTTGCCATCGGAGCTTTCCGCACCGGCCTTGACGCATGGTTTTGGAAAAGATCTACGAGAGAATATGCTCCCTACCACCTCTTCTTTAAAGGATTTTTACTGTTCGGAAAATCGGCATGGCTCTGGCTTTCCCTTAAAATCATAAACGCTGCCGCTCTTATAGTATTTTTAATTCCCGCCGGAGTTTTCGGCTTTGTTTTCTATTACCTTTCCGTTAATGATTTTTCTATCTATACCGTTCTTGCTGCCGCAGCCGGCACTGCATTATCGTTTTTAGGCGGTATTCTTTTCTCCTGGACCTTTATGCAAAAATTCGCTTTAAGTACTTATTTCATCACCGAAAATCCCTTGATGTCCGCTTGGAGCGCAATACGTGAAAGCTCAGTTTATATGGCGGGAAATGAGCGAAAACTGATGCTCCATAAGCTAAGCTTCTTCCCGTGGCTTTTGTCCTGCGTTTTGATTTTTCCGATTTTCTATGTGCTTCCCTATTATTATCAGAGCTGCGCCTGTTTCGCCAGAGGCATTTTAATGGGTACAAAGCTTAAAAACGACAGCGCTTTTATTCTGGGAAGTCCCCTTCTCGAAAGATAGAGATTGTAATGAAAACCGCAAATGATGTATAATCACCTTACCGCAAAATACAAAGGTACTATGGAAGGTGAAAAGAGTGGCCAAGCGAAAGAGACAGAAAAAACAAAACAACAGTGATAATTTAATTGCGGTAATCGTTGCCGACAACAATTTTGGCAAAGAGGAAAACAACATTTTTTTCGACGCTCTTTTTTCTCAGGAGATTCCCCTGCAAATTTTTGTACAGCGGTCAATGCTGGAAAACGGAAATTTTCCTCTTAAATATTTAGATAGAGAAAATGTATTTCCCCTTCACGGTGATGACTTTATAAAAGCCGCCAAAAGGAAAGCGGAGGGAAAAAGAAAAATCGTTTTTAAAAAGCCCTGCATCATTTCCGAAAACGCTTTTGAAAAAGTGTCTTCCCATAAGGGAATTCTTTTTGAATTAGCCGCTAAAATGATTTTCTCCCCTTCAAAATAAAAATTAAGGCGTAATGCATTTTACCGCATTACGCCTTTCCTTATTCTGCTTTTCCGTTGACAATTTCAATTTCGGTAACTCGTCTTGAATCGGTTTTTGTAACGGTTACCGTAAAGTTTTCATATGTAAATGTATCGCCCGGCTCAGGTATTTTTCCAAGCTGATACATTACCCATCCGCTTACAGTTACAAAATCGTATTCCTCTTCAGGATGGCAGCCGAAGTATTCCATCATATCTTCAAAATTAATGGAACAGTCAACTATAAAACGGTTTTCTCCCACTTTGCGTATCTCTTCCAAAACCTCTTCATGCTCGTCGTAGATTTCGCCTACAAGCTCTTCCAAAATATCCTCTATGGTTATAATACCCACAGTACCGCCGAACTCATCGACAACTACCGCCATATGTACCTTAGAGCGCTGCATGAGCCTTAAAAGCTTAAACACAAGCATATTCTCGGAAACATAAATTGTCTCACGCATAAGGTCAGTAATGTGAAGATACTTATTATCTCGCTTATTGTAAAAATCCTTTTGGTAGACAACGCCTGTAATATTATCAAGGGTATCTTTATAAACCGGTATTCTGGAAAATCCGCTTTCTATGAAAACACGCTCCAGCTCTTCGAGAGAGTCATCCTCTTCAACGGCCTCAACATCTACTCGGGGAGTAAGTATCTCTGAAACTTCAAGGTCGCCAAAATCGAGAGCTGACCTTAAAAGCTCTCCCTCATGGCTGTCTATAACTCCGTCCTGCTGAACCTCATCCACAATTGTCTTAAGCTCTTCTTCTGTTATGCTGCTCTTTTTGTCTCCGATTTTTGCAAGCTTCATTAAAAGCTTTTTCCACTGAGAGAAAAGAAAATTCACAGGCTTAAAGCAGATGAGCAAAATCCGCATAATAGGAGCCGAAAACTTTGAAAAGCTTTCGGGTTTTTCCTTTGCAATGCTCTTAGGTGATATTTCACCGAAAATAAGTACTACAACGGTCATTACGGCAGTTGAAATTGTAACGCCGGCATCTCCGAACCACTTTGTAAATATAACCGTTGCCAAAGAAGCGGAAGCGATATTTACAATATTGTTTCCTATAAGGATAGTGGAAAGAAGATTATCGTAATCTTCAAAAATCTTCAGGGCAAGCTTGGCTTTTTTATCGCCGTCAGCT
>CAUDRD010000172.1 GCA_958451705.1 uncultured Oscillospiraceae bacterium | reverse complement strand
ATCTCTTCTTCATCATCCTGCGCAAGAATAGTTTTACCTCTTACCGCTTGTCCCTTTATCATTTCCAAAACCGTTTCAAGTGCGCAGGCTGTGAGAGCCAATGGCGACTCATCCGGCTGGGCATATATTTTTTTAACTTTGGCGGCTTCACTGTCAGCAACGGCGACACAGACAAAGATTTTGGTGTCCCCGTTGCTTTGAACTTTGAAAGCGTTGGTAATGCTTGCACCTATTTTTACGCCTGAACGTTCCGCAGCTTCTCTTGCAAGCTGAGCCGCATAATTCTTAGGTGAGGCGTTATTTCTTTCAATAGGTGAGGGAAGAAACTTTATTTCTTCCATTGACGGCAATAATTTGCAGAGCTTCTCAGCAGAGGGCGAAACTGACAAAGCAACCTTAAATCCCATATCGTTAAGAATACGGCATGCGTCGGCTGCACTTTCTGAAATTGAATTCATAACAGTTGATAAGTCGTTTTCGCCCTTTCCTGCATCTTGTGTAATTTTATTTGCTGTTTTCAGATAATCATAAAAGGCGTCGCTGATACACTGGGAAGTTATTTCATTATTAAGGGGAAGGAAAACGATATTGTACTTTTCCTTCTTAAATGCGAATCCGGAAAACAGACCGTCATCTGTAGGAAAAACCCGGGCATCCGCAGGTATTGCACATTGTTTTTCCTTTTCGTCGGTGTCAGGATTTATACGGTCAGAAATGATTTTGCTTGTTTCGCATTTTAGAGACAGAGCAGAGCAAAGGGCAGCTTTTTCATTCAGGAAAAGTTCAGTGTCAACGGCAAGAATTGACAGCGAATCGTTTCCCGAAATTTCCGATAAGCGTCGGAAAAAATCTTCGCCATTACAAAAGCTTTGAAAGATTTTTTGCTCCAGACCGAATTGTGAGGCGGCGTCAAATATGGCGCTTTCCGCCTGCAGACCTCTGAGTTCATTTTTTCTCAGACAGAGAAGATAAGTTTTCATAAAATCTCTTTCCCCCAGAAAGTACCCTTAATTTTTAATTGAGGTACCAGTTTTCATAGTCGGCGTACGGGTTGGCTATGCCTTTTTTATCGTAATAAGCCTGTGGCCAAAGCGGATTGGGATTTACCTGCGCCTTTGAGGTGTCAACGGTGGCATCCTCGCCTTCACGAACCATTCTGCCTATTAATACCAGCCTTGCCTCTGTAAATTCATAAGCGCAAGTGTTAAGGGTGATGATTTTGTCATCGGGTTTGATATCGACGCCGGTGGTGTAAAGCTTTCGCATATCCACCTGTTCAATGTAGTCCATAAAGTTTTCATCGGAGCCGAAAGAGGTGTGCATAAAGTTAAATACATATCCGTTGTTCTGCTCCGGATAAGCGTTTGTAAAGAAAACGCCGTAAATTTTAAATGTGTAATCATCATAAAGGGTGCTCAGCTCAATTATCGGAGCCTTTTGGAAAGTGGAAACGCTCTTATAATCTTTGAGAGGCGCAAAAATCATGTTGTCACGCATATGGTGGCCGTAAATGATTGTATTTTTGTCAAGGTCGGTTATGCTGTTGCGGTAATCCATAAAGGGGTTGCCGTAGTTTGTGTTATTGCGGTTATAGTCAAGATACAGATATTCGCTGTTATCTTTTCCTTGAACAATGGCAAAGGAAATATTTGTGCCGGGGATGTTGAGCCAGCCTACAAAATCCTGGTTTGCGGCGTAAAGCTTTGCCCATTTGATGTTCATTCCCTCAGGGAAATCAACGTCCGGGTATAAAGCTTTAATTTTATCCCAGTTTTCTTCGGTGTTGTCCAAGTTTTCCATTTCGGTTTTCCATTTGTTAAGGTCATCAAAGGTTCCGTCGCTTTGTTGACGTTCTATAAATCTTTGGCCGAGAACTACGCCGCAGACGATAAGCACAATAAGGGCTACTAAGAATACAATTTTTCTTATTATTTCCTTTACACTGTCGCCCTTCCAGGGGAACAGATATTTAAGGAATCTGATAAAAGCGGATTCTTTTTTCTTTTCTGTAATTACAGTGCTGGAATCAGAGGCTGTGATTTTTTCAGTTGAATCAGAATTATTTGAGTCGTATTCCTCTAACAGCTCCTCGTAGTTTTCTCCGTTTTCGGGAGCATTGTTTTTGTTTTCAAAATCGTTGTTCATAGCGTTCTGCCTCCTTAATCAAAATCGTGCTCTGCCTCTTCCTGTGTAAGCTTTCCCGTAAGATACAGTCTTGCAAGGTTAAGCGCGTTTGAAGCGGTAACGTAGCGGTTGTACTCTCTGTTATCGCCGGAACGTCCCGTTTCAAACCTTATGCACCAAACGTAATGTTTATCCGCAAGTGCAATATAGCTTAGTCCTGCGGGCTTTCCGCCTTCGCTGGGGTCGGGGCCGGCAATTCCGGTTACGGAAACCGCAATGTCTGCGCCGCTTATCTTTAAGGCTCCTTTAGCCATATAGCAGGCAACCTCACGGCTGACAACGCCGAATTTCTCTATTGCCTCTCTTGGAACGCCTAAAAGCCTTTCTTTTACCGAATTTGCGTAAGAAACTATGCCGCAGTCGAAAACCTCCGATGAACCAGGAATTTCCGTAATTCTCTTTGCAATGTATCCGGCGGTGCAGGACTCTGCAAGGCCGATTTTCATCTTTTTTTCTTTAAGGAGCTCTACAAGCTTTTCCTGAAGGCTGGAAACGTCAATGCCGTATATAAATTTACCCAGCCTGTTTTCAATTTCGGCTATAACGGGTTTTATGAGCTCTTCGGCTTTTTCCTTTGTTTGGGCTCTTGCGGTAACTCTCAGGAGGGCTTCCCCGTCTTTGGCGTATGGGGCCACTGTGGGATTGCTCATGTTGAGAAGCTCACCGGCGGTTTCCGCCATTAAGGATTCACCTATTCCGAAAGTGCGTATATTATGGGAAATTATAACCATTCCCGATTTTTCTGAAAGATAGGGTTTTACAAAATTATTAAACATGGGATAGAGTTCACGGGGAGGTCCGGGAAGACAGATTATGCATTTGCCGTCCTTTTCCATTGCACATCCCGGAGCTGTACCGTAATCATTTCTGAAAACTACTCCGCCCTGAGGAAGATATGCCTGCTTACGGTTGGTTTCGGGCATACCGCCTTTTCTGTGACTGAAAAAGTCAAGCATACGTTCAAGGCTTTCCTCATGGAGCACAAGGGGAATACCCATAACTTCGGCGCACATTTCCTTAGTAATATCGTCGGCGGTGGGTCCGAGGCCTCCTGAAGTAATTATAATGTCGCTTCTTGAAAGAGCGTGTTCAACGGCTTCACGGAGCCTTTCGGGATTATCTCCCACCGTTCCCTGATGCTGCATTGTAAAGCCCATTGCCGCAAGCTCTCTTGCAAGAAACTGTGCGTCGGTGTTGAGAATATCGCCTAAAAGCAGTTCAGTTCCCACAGATAATATTTCGCATTTCATTTTATCGCTCTCCTTAGAAAATAAAGGAATAATCAGGCGGTTACGGTTCTTATCTGAGCGCCGTTTACGGCTTTTTCCACAAGTTCTTCAAGGGGAATAAGCTGTTCCGCCTTTTCAATATCCCCTAAATTGGGACGTGTTTTCGGGTGTTTGGGAGTAAACACCGTGCAGCAGTCCTCATAGGGGAGAATTGAGGTTTCAAAGGTGTCAATTTT
Source organism: uncultured Oscillospiraceae bacterium (assembly GCA_958451705.1). Taxonomy (GTDB): domain Bacteria; phylum Bacillota; class Clostridia; order Oscillospirales; family Acutalibacteraceae; genus UMGS263. The sequence goes on along the minus strand of CAUDRD010000172.1, from coordinate 545 downwards.
ACGGGAAATTTCAATTATTTCGTCTTTATCCATTCCTATAAGGGGACGGAATACAGGCATATTTGCCGCAGCGTCGGTGCAGGCAAGGGCGTAGATAGTCTGGCTTGCAACCTGACCTACGCTTTCACCGGTAATAAGAGCCTGACAGTTTTCTTTTCTTGCAATTTTTTCTGCCGCTTTCATCATTGCACGGCGCATAATAAGTGTGAAAAGCTCTTCGGGACAGTTGTCCTTTATCTGCTCCTGAATCTCTGTAAAGGGTACGGTGAACATTGTCATTCTGCCGCTGTATTTTGCCACCTTTTCCAGAAGAGTGACAACTTTCATCTCGGCTCTTTTGCTGGTGTAGGGGGGAGAGGCAAAATGGATTGCAGTAAGCTCTATTCCTCTCTTTGCCATCATCCAGGCTGCAACGGGGCTGTCAATGCCGCCGGAAATAAGAATACCTGCTTTTCCCCCTGTTCCGACCGGCATACCGCCGGCTCCCTTAATCTGAGTGCCATGGAGGAAGATGTCTTTATCTCTTACCTCTACCATTACGGTAA
>CAUDRD010000171.1 GCA_958451705.1 uncultured Oscillospiraceae bacterium | reverse complement strand
ATTCTTCCCCTTACAGGAGGAATTGAACACATTCCCTTAAGTCCTGTTCCCCTTGCAATACGAAACAAAAGGGTTTCCACATTATCATTTAGATTATGAGCCGTGGCGATTAATGAATTTTCATCAATTGATTCAAAAAACTCATATCTTATACGCCTTCCGCACTCCTCATGGGTCTCCCCCGTTTTTAAAGCAATGCCTGGAACATCCACATGAAGAACATGAAGCTTGATTCCGTTTCTTTCGCAAAAATCCTTAACGAAGGCTTCGTCGGCATCAGCTGATTCTCCTCTGATGCCGTGGTTTATGTGGGCTGCACTGAGAGTTATTCCGTATTCATCTTTTACCGAATTCAGAAAAAAGGCAAGCGCCATTGAGTCTGCGCCTCCTGAAAGAGCAACAATAACGCTGTCGCCCTTTTTAATCATGGAATAATTCTCAATGGCACTTTTAATTTTACATATCATTACGCATTTTCTCCATAGACGTAAAACGTGTATTATCAGGATTAAAGATGAGATTTACATCATGTACCGGGCCATGACGGTTTTTGCAGACAATAAGCTGAGTGAGATTCGGAATCTGTTCGTCATCTGCATCATCCGGAGTGGTTTCATCGCCCTCTTTATAGTAATCAGGTCTGTACAGCATCATAACAATATCGGCATCCTGCTCAATTGAACCGGACTCACGAAGATCTGCAAGCTGAGGACGGTGAGATTTACCTCTGCCCTCGGTACCTCTGGCAAGCTGAGCGCAGGTTATTACCGGAATATTTAGATCCTTTGCCATAAGCTTAAGTCCACGGGTTATTTCAGAAACCTCCTGAACACGGCTTTCAATTCTCGTACCGGATTTCATAAGCTGAAGGTAATCTATAACTACGCACTCAACGTCCTTCATACGGCGTATTCTCGCCTTCATCTCCGGCACGGTTATGTTCGATGTATCGTCAAAATATAGCGGACAATCGTTGAGAACAGAGGTAGCAGTACCTATTCTTACCCATTCATCCTCCGAAAGCTCTCCTGTACGCATTTTCATGCTGTCCACATTTGCTTCCGACGAAAGCACACGCTGGGCAAGCTGAGCCTTTGTCATTTCGAGAGAGAAAAACAAAACTTTTCTCTTTGCAAGCAAAGCAACGTTTCTCGCAAGATTCAGAGCAAAGCTGGTTTTACCCATTGCAGGACGGGCTCCAATTATAATCAGATCCGAATTATTAAGACCAGAAATGGTTTTATCCAAATCGGAAAATCCTGTAGGAAAGCCAAGATATTTTTCCCTGTCAGGGGAACTGAGCTTTTGAAGACGGTCATATACCTCATTTACTATTATATCGCCTATTTGTGACGGTCCTGAGGTGCTTTTGCCCTGTCTAATGTTATATATCTTCTGCTCCGCATTATCAAGCAGCATATCAGCGGTGTCTTCCTGAGCGACAGCCGATTCCTCAATTTCACGGGCAGCAGTTATCAGTGTACGTATATAAAACTTTTCTCTTATAATTTTTGCATATGTTTCAACATTTGCAGTTGACGGTACGCTTTGAGAAAGCTGAAAAAGATATGTCTTTCCGCCGGCTTCATCATAGATATTTTCCTTTTTCAGAGCTTCAAGAACAATAAGAGGGTCAATCTTTCCGCCTACAGCGTCGATATTCACTAAAATAGAAAAAATTGCTTTATGCTGAGGCAGATAAAAATGTTCAGCTTTAATGCAGTCCATAACCGCCGTAAGACATGGAGGGTCAATAAGAATCGAACCAAGCACCGCTTGTTCAGCCTCCAAGCTAAAAGGCATACTCAGACTGTCAAACTCTGAAATTCCTGTATTGCTGTCCAAAATAGAGTTCCTCCCGGAAAATTATTGCTGCTCTCCTACCTGCACAAATACCTTTGCGGAAATTCCGGTGTACAGCTTCACCTCAGCGGTATATGTTCCAAAGTTTTTGATATCCTCAACAGATACCTTTCTCTTATCAATGTCAATTGCAAACTGTGACTTGATTTTTTCTGCAATTTCTTTAGATGTAACCGAACCGAACAGCTTTCCGTTTTTACCGGCTTTAGCTGTAAGCTTAACTATTTTGCCTTCAAGCTTTTCGGCGGCTTCCTTAGCCTGCTGAGTAGCTACATCTATTTTGTGCTGCTTTGACTGTTCTCTGTTTTTAAGCTCTGTCATTGCCTGAGCATTTGCCTCTACAGCAAGATTTCTCGGGAAAAGGAAATTCCTTGCATATCCGTCTGAAGTCTTTACAAGCTCTCCTTTTTTTCCAAGACCTTTTACATCTGCATTTAAAATTACATCCATAGGTTTACCTCCTGCGGTCAAAGCCGCTGTAATTATTCATTTTCAAGATAGAATTTATCAATCGCCTGCAAAAGTCTTACCTTTGCATCGTCAATTGTTTTTTCCTTAAGCTGAGCTGCGGCCATAGTCTGGTGTCCGCCGCCACCGAGGGACTCCATAATTATCTGTACATTTATATCTCCTAAAGAACGGGCCGATATATTCACTACCGAATCAGCGCTGAAAAGCACAAAGGAAGCCTTTACTCCCGCAATATTCAGAAGCTCATCTGCCGCCTGAGAAGAAACAATTCTTACATCATCGTTTTTAGCATCTGAAACGGCAATTGCACATTCCCTGTATATATCAGCAGAAGCCACAACTGTGTTCTTTTGTCTGTAAGAATCAAGGGTATTGGCAAAAAGCTGTTTTACAGAAACGGTATCTGCACCAAGGTCGCGAAGATACGCTGCCGCTTCAAAAGTTTGAACACCTGTTCTGAGAATAAAGTTTCTTGTGTCAAGCATAATACCGGCAAGAAGCGCTTCAGCTTCAAATTTATCAATAAGCCTTGTGCCGTCTGAAGTGAGATAAGCAAGCATTTCGGTTACCATTTCTGATGCCGAAGATGCATTGGGATTATGGAAAAAAATCACCGCATCTGATATAAAATCCACATTTTTTCTATGGTGGTCAATTACGACTACCGTGCTCGCTCTATGGTACAGCTCAGGATATTCAACAAAATCCGCTCTGTGGGTATCGACTATTATTAAAAGTGACTTTTTGGTGAGTAGCTCAAGCGCTTGCTGCTCCGAAACGACTACGTCCTTCCCTAAGGCATCGAGTCTATCAAGAAGCGGTTTTGCAAGAGTTTTTGTTCTCGACATTGCAATATATGCCGGCTTTCCGAGAACCTCTGCCGCTTTTCTAAGACCTATCGCAGCGCCCAAAGCATCAAGGTCTGCAAAGCGATGACCCATTACTATTATGTTATCGCTGCCCTCAAGAAGCTCACCTATGGCAGTTGCCACAATACGGTTCTTCGTGCGTGAACGGCGCTCAGTACCACCTGATACTCCGCCGTAGAATTCATATTTTCCGTTTGTATTAACAGCAGCCTGGTCTCCGCCTCTTCCGAGAGCCATATCAAGTGCAAGGTTTGAGAATTTATCGCACTCAGCGAGGCCTTCGCCTCTTCCTACACCGATTGAAAGACTTATTCCTGTTCTTCCTTCATATGAAAATTCTCTGACGTCTTTTAGAACAGAAAACCTTTCCTGAATCATATTTACAAGATCTTTTTCCTGAGTTATGATCAAAAACTTACTGCTTTCGGTTTTACTCATAACCGTCTCAAAATTGGATGCCCAGTTTTCAATAAGCTTTTCTACTCCGCCGGAAATTGCCGCTTTGTCGCTTTCTTTGAAATTTCTGAAAACTTCGTCAACGTTATCTACATTAATTCTCACAACAGCCGGTTTTGAGAACCTGTAATCTGCCGCAAGTTTTTTCAGATTTGTATCGTCAACAAAATAAAGCGCAAATGATATAGTCTTTCCCGACTGAATACGGCTAGAAAAGACTGTATAACTACTCTCTCCATATTCTACGGGAACACTATCCATCCCTCTTATTTCGTCAATCTTCATTCCTGAAGTAAACTGCTCTATTCTGTCATCTACGAGTTCTTCGTCGCCTAAAACACGCACTTTAAACAAGTCGTTAAACCACGTGATTTTTCCAGATTGATCGCATACAACTACAGGAAGAGGAAAAACATGAAGAGTATCCCGTTCCCCGGGCTGCAAATATTCGGCAACTGTATTTAAAGTACGGTTACGAAGAGCAATATTATTTTTAAATCTTATAACTGCAACTATAACAAACAGCAAAATTACAA
>CAUDRD010000170.1 GCA_958451705.1 uncultured Oscillospiraceae bacterium | reverse complement strand
GCTTTTCAGCGAAAGCTCATCTAACTTTTTTCCTGCCGGAAACTTAAGTCCTAAAGCAGCGCCTACTCTGTCAATGGCCTGACCGGCTTTAAGGTCAGAAGAAGCGCATATTATCTGCGTATTAAAAGAACCGTTGATATTGGGTTTAACAATAACAGCTTCTGTTGTTCCGCAGGATACATGAAAAGCCGCAAACTGTTTTGAATTTATCAAATCCATTCTGTGTGCGGAAAAAAGTGCCGCCGAAACATGTCCGTCCTGATGGGAAAATTTATATAATGGAATACCCATTGCAGAGGCGACGCTCTGCCCCGCTGAAACACCAGCAAGAAAGCACGGCATATATGAGCCGTCTAAGCTTCTCGGACGTTCAGAAACACATACAGCGTCAATTTCTCCGTTATATTCTGAAAATAGCTCTTTAAACAGCTCTGGAAGCTGAACTGTATGGTGAAAGAGAGCATCGCTCTGTCTCAATCCGAGACTCCCCTCTTTGACGGGAAGAAGTTTTCTTTTGTGAATGACTTTCTTATCGTCTGAATTATAAAGAGCCAGTGATGTTGTATAGTTGCTTGTATCTATACCTAAAAAGACAGCCATATTATGCACCGATCTTTTTAAGCACGGAGCTTAAAACACCGTTGATAAAGCCTGCATCGTCTGCCGGAGCATAAGTTTTAGCAAGCTCAACCGCTTCGTTAACTGAAACTTTATTGGGAATATCGGAAAAGTAGAGAATTTCGCTTATTGCGAGGCGAAGTATAGATGCAGCGACCTTAGAAATCCTGTCTTTTCTCCAGCCTACAAGGTTTTCATCAATAAGCTTATCTACTGTATCAAGATTTTCATAAACCGTTTTTGAAAGATTCTCTGAAAACTCTTCCTTTTCAAGCACTCCGGCTTCAAGAGCATTGTCAATAATTTCTTCAATAGAAAGATCATCCTGAAATGATTTTTCAAAAACAATAATAAAAGCCTGTTCTCTTGCTTGACGTCTTGTCATTTTTTAGCCTCCTCAAAATGGAATGATATAAGAAAACAAGCCCTCCACAAGCAATATTGATGCGGAAGGCATAATTCTTTGTTATTTATCAGTGTGTTCAGGTTCAGAAAAATCAATGCCTAAAATATCAATATCTACTCTCGAAACTATTTTGCCCGTCATTGTTTGAACTGCAGACTTAATTTTCTGCTGAATCTGTTCAGACAGGACAGGTATTTTATAACCTGCAAAAATATTGATATAAACATGAATATAAACTTCGTTATCTTTAATTTTAATTTTAACGCTTTTTAAAGACTGATCTCCAACTTTAAAAATAGTTTCTAAATCCGGAGGACGCTGTACAAACTTACTTACACCGGGTAGATCTTTAATAGAATTTATTACAATAGCGGCCAGAACATCTTCTGATATCATAAGTCCGCCTACATTTTTGGGGTCTGTCATCAGAAATCCTCCTTAAATGTTACAACTGCGATATTTGAGCATAAAAATAAGTGGTATAACATCCTGTTTTCGGATATTATACCACAAATTGACCTTGAGGCACAACTATTTTGCTTCAATAATTGTAATATTTTCAACGGTAAATCCTGTTTGCTGAATTACTATTTCTTTTATTTGCAAAACAACTGTATCATTGAGCTTACCTTTTTCCACAATAACCTGGGCTTTGCCGTTATCTATTACCACAACGCAGCCGGAGGATATTTTGGCTTTAATAAGATTTTCCGTATCGGTTTCCTTTTTTATGTTAGCCGACAGTTCATCAAGAGCCTCAGAAGCGGCCTTCTTTGATTCGGCATCTGCCGTAGAAGAGTCGATTGTCTCCTGCAAAGTTTCCTTTGCCTTATCATGAGCAACTGTTCTGTCAAGCTTTGCCTGTACAAAATATTCGGGTTCGCCGTTTTGACTTTCATTTTCAGAAGATGGCAAAGTTCCGGAAACAAACTGTGCGTCACCGAGATTGCCTGCTGTTGCCGCTTCCTGATTTTCTGTTTCCTGCTGCGAAGCGGATACCGGAGAATTTACCTGAGTGGTTTGAGGCTGTTTTGTATAATACCAGTTTACAAACACTGCCGCACCGAGAGCTACAACTAAAGCGGCCATTAATACCTGACGTTTCTTGAAAATCATTTTTGTTTCCTCCTAATTTTCTGATGAAAGTTTTGTAACTTTGATTTTAGATGAGCTTATATCAAAAACAGCCGATATTGTTTCAATAATTTTTTGCTGAACATATATCGAATCCCCTCCTTCGCAGACAACTGCAACTCCTTTAACTTCCGGCTGTATAATTTTTAATAAAAGAGCTTCTTCCTTTGAAGAATCTGTTTTGATTAACACATAATCGTTTTCTTTTGATATTTTTTCGTTGTTCTCATCTCCGCTTTCCATATCTGTTTTATCATTTTGAGCATATACAGCTTCAGAAGATGACTCTAAAGTTATCATGACCTTTGCTGTACCTGCTCCGTCAATGGATGAAATTATATCCGTAAGCTTCTTTTCGAGCATTTCGGCGTATTCATAATGATTCTCAATACTGTAATTGCTTACCTGTACTTCTTCGTCGCTGTTTTTTGTTTTTTCTCCTTCCGGTATAAATTCAGAAATTACAAGAATAACAACACCTACTATTCCTGCTAAAACTATAAAAAGTGTTTTTTTATCAGTAGAAACCTTACTGACAATGTCTTTTAATTTCTGTTTTAGAGAATCCATTTTTTCTACACTCCGTCTGAAACATCAAATTCCGGATTTATTCCGGTAAGTTCTTTAATTTCTTCTTGTATATATGATAGATCCTGTTCTGCTTCATTCTCAGAAATAATTATTTTAATCTTATTAATTACTATGCCGCTATCATCAGTAATATCCGTACTGATTTCAATATCGGAATATTTAAATTTTAAGGAGTCGAGATGCTCCTCAATGTTTTTTTTAAGTATTGATATACTTTCAGAAGCAATGGAGTCGTTATAAACTTTTGCATATTCTTCTGCCTTATCGTCTGCCTGTATTTCGATTTCTTCTATGTTTAAGTTTAGAAGGTTTGATAAATCAACATCTGATTCAACTGCTCCGCTGAGGAACGGATATAGAATAGAAAAAATAAGAGAAAAGGAAACCACAAGCCTGAGAGCCTTTTCAGAATGCCCCTTTGGGACTAAAAAATAAATAACAGCTCCGGCAATCGACGTTGCCGCTATTGTCTTAATCCAGTCTGCAACCATTTCCATTACAAATCCGACCTTATCAGTACCATAACGCCCGTTGATATTATCAAAACCACAGCGTTAAGAATTATAACTGTATTTAAAAGGGAAGCTCCTGAAGCTATGCCGCTTAGAAACTGTGAAGCGGATTTTCTTCCTAAAATCTCAGCCGATGCTGAAAGTATATTAAGGCATATAAGCCACGATGATATTTTTATTATGCTCGGCAAGCTTATTACAGCTACTGCAATAATTCCAAAAGCACCTACGGTGTTTTTTGCTATGCTTACGGAGCCTGCAAGGGAGGTTAAAGCATCGCTTACAGCTCCTCCGACAATGGGGATAAAGCTTCCTGAAACAAATTTTGCACTTCTGAGTACTGCTGTATCCGCCGCACCTGCCAAAACTCCTTTTACTGCAAGAAGCCCTGAAAAAACAGTGGCAGCAAACCCTAACAATACAGTAGTAATTTTTTTAATCATACTGCATAGAGAATTTAAACCAAATTCCGGTGCAATTGAAGAAACAATATTGAGAGAAAAAAACATCCTGATAAAAGGTGAAATGACGTTTTGTGCAACGGAAGAAATAACCTGCGCTAAAGTAAAAATCATTGTGTTACAGCTTAACGCTGCCGCTGGATTTCCGCTCACTGCTACTAAAGCCGTAAGTACCGGAATAAGCGAAAGCATAAAGCCGTTGCTGAGCTTTATTACTGAACAGGCTGACGAAATACATTCGGAGAGCGGGACTAAAATTACCGTTCCCACTGCAAGACATTCCGCAAGAGAAAACAGGCTTTCGGATTTTGACAAATTTCCTCCCTCAGCGGCTGTAAGAACAGAGATAAGAGATATAATTCCAAAGACCACAACGGAATATTTAATAGGGCTTACCATTTCTCCTGAGAAAAAAGAAATAACAGAAGATAAAACAGTTTTTGCATCAACGGTTATAACCGCATCATAAGTGAGATCATCAATTCCAAGGGATG
>CAUDRD010000169.1 GCA_958451705.1 uncultured Oscillospiraceae bacterium | reverse complement strand
TCATTTCTGCCGGGTGAGCGTGGAGTTGGCTTATTGTTTTTGCAACAGTAAGTTTTCACCTCTAAATTAAAAAGCGAAAACCAAAGAATTGCACAAACTTGCTCCTTGACAATCGCCACGTCGGCAAAAGAAAAGATATGGAAAGCAGTAAAGCGTTTACTGTTTGAGGGTGGTAGAATAAAATCTTTGAGCTGCCGTCGGCGGGTGTTCAAAATTAAACCTACCTTGCGTTGATTAGTGCTAACCGTTTTTGGCAAGGCGGCGGAAATTTCCGCCGCAAATGCATTTTTGCATCCTTTTGCTGCTATGGGCAAAAGGAAGTGCCCGGCCGCGGCATGAGCGGCAGCAGGTTTAATCTGCTCGCAGGCAGTTATAGTTGTTCATTACCGTCAGTTGGTGTGCGTCATGTGTGCAGGTTTAACCTGCTCGCAGGCAGTTATAGTTGTTCATTACCGTCAGTTGGTGTGCTTTTCATGTGCAGGTTTAACCTGCTCGCAGGCACTAATATTTGTTCCTTACTGTCAGTCCGTGTGCGACTTGGGTACAGCGTCACGCTGTGTTTCACGTGAAACATTTCAATTTTTTTCTTTAAATCCTTTATCTTTTACAGTGGTTGTGTTATAATTTTTTAACAGATAGAGGAGTGTTATTTAATGAGTAAAATTGTTGCAATTTTCAACCAAAAGGGAGGGGTTGGCAAGACCACCACTGCCGTAAACCTTGCCGCCGCTATCGGCGCATACGGATATAAGGTGCTTCTTGTGGATATCGACCCTCAGGGCAACTCTACCAGCGGATTGGGTGTGAACAAACGTGAGCTTGCTAAGTCAACCTACGATATGCTTATTCACGGCGTATCCGCTAAAGATATCCTTATTAAGACAAAGTTTGAAAATCTCTGGCTGCTTCCGGCAAACATGAACCTTGCCGCCGCAGATTTAGAGCTTGTCTATATGGAGAAGCGTGAGAGCTGTCTGAGACAGGCGCTCGCCCCGATGATTGCCGACTATGATTTTATTTTCCTTGACTGTCCGCCTTCACTGGGACTTATTTCCCTTAACGCAATGGCTGCAACGGATACTATTATAGTTCCCATTCAGTGCGAATACTTTGCTCTTGAAGGTATGGCACAGCTTATGTCAACAGTACGTCAGGTTAAAAGACTCTATAATCCCAACGTTGAGCTTGAGGGAGTTCTCCTTACAATGTATGACGGAAGACTTAATCTCACTCAGCAGGTTGTGGAGGAGGTAAAGAGATTCTTCCCCAAAAAAGTTTTCACAACAACTATTCCGAGAAATGTCCGTCTTTCTGAGGCTCCCAGCTTCGGCGAACCGGTTCTCTATTATGACGGAGCTTCAAAGGGAAGCGAATCCTATAATGATTTAGCAAAAGAATTTCTTAAAATGAACGGATTGGAAGCTAAATAAAGCATATTATAAATATGTATAAATATAAAAATGAGGAGATGCTTATGGCAAAAAAGAGAGAGGCGCTCGGTCACGGACTTGACGCTCTGTTTATGAGTAACTCCATAGAGGAGAGCAGTGCATCGGGTGCTGTTAAACTGAGCATCAATGAAATTGAGCCCAACAAATCCCAGCCGAGAAAATCCTTTGATGAAAAAGCTCTTTCGGAGCTTGCGGATTCAATTGCCGAGCACGGAATAATCCAGCCACTTCTCGTAAGACCTATGGCAGAGGGCGGATATCAGATTGTAGCCGGTGAAAGACGCTGGAGAGCTTCAAGGCTTGCGGGACTTACCGAAGTTCCCGTGGTGATAAAGGATCTCACCGACAGGGAGACAATGGAGATTGCACTTATTGAAAATCTTCAGCGTGAGGACCTGAATCCCATTGAAGAAGCAGAGGGAATAGAGCTGCTTATTAAAGAGTATGGGCTCACCCAGGAAACTGCGGCGGAGCGTGTAGGAAAATCACGTTCGGCGGTTACCAATTCCCTGAGACTTTTGAATCTTCCTCCCAGCGTAAGGGAGCTTGCAAGGGAGAATAAAATTTCCGCAGGTCATGCCAGAGCCTTACTTGCGTTTTCCGATGAAGAAAAAATCATTGAAACGGCAAAGCTAATAATGGAAAAAGGCATATCGGTTCGAGAGACCGAAAGGCTTGCGAAAGAGGCAGCGAAGGATACCGAAGGCAAAGTACGTCAGCCAAAGCGCAGAGATGTGTTTTATGACGAAGTTGAAATTGCACTTTCCCAAAATCTCGGAAGAAAAGTAAAGATTAATTCCGGACGTAAGGGCGGCACAATAGTGCTGGAGTATTTCGACAAAGACGATCTAACAAAAATAGCAAAAATGCTTGAAGAATAAAGGGGACATAAAAATGCTTGATATCAGAGTAATAAGAGAAAATCCTGAAAAGGTAAAGGCAGCCATGAAGAGCCGCAATAAGGATATGGACGCACAGGTTGACCGTGTTCTCCAGATAGATGCGGCACGCAGAGAGCTTATGGGTAAAGCAGATGCACTTAAAGCCGAGCAGAATGCGGCAAGTAAGGAGATTCCGAAAATCAAAAAAGAGGGCGGCGACATTTCGGCAATAATGAACCGCATGAACGAGATAAAGGAAGCTGTCAAAAAGCTTGATACAGAGCTGGCAGATCTTGATGCTTCACAGAAATCTCTTATGTATGAATTTCCCAACATCCCCCATGAGAGCGTTCCCATCGGCAAGGATGACAGCGAAAACGTTGAGGTTCGCCGCTGGGGAGAGCCTACAAAGTTTGACTTTGAGCCCAAAGCTCACTGGGATATCGGCGCAGACCTCGGAATACTTGACCCCGAAACCGCAGCGAAGGTTACCGGAACAAGATTCCATTTCTATAAGGATTTAGGTGCAAGGCTTGAAAGAGCCATAATGAACTTCTTCCTTAACACTCATACAGCAAACGGATACACAGAGGTTTTCCCGCCCTACATGGTAAACCGTGCTTCAATGACAGGTACAGGTCAGCTTCCGAAGTTTGAAGAGGATGCTTTCAAAGTCACCAATTATGATTATTTCCTTATTCCCACAGCAGAGGTTCCCGTTACAAATATGCACAGAGATGAAATTCTTGACGGAACAAAGCTTCCCATTAAGTATTGCGCATATTCCGCTTGCTTCAGAGCTGAGGCAGGCAGCGCCGGCAGAGATACAAGAGGACTTATACGTCAGCATCAGTTCAACAAGGTTGAGCTTGTAAAGTTTGCAAATCCCGAAAATTCTTATGAGGAGCTTGAAAAGCTTACAAACGATGCGGAGAGAGTGCTCCAGCTTCTTGGACTTCCTTACAGAGTTGTAACTCTCAGCACAGGTGACCTTGGATTCAGTTCTGCAAAGACCTATGATATAGAGGTATGGATGCCCTCCTACGGCAGATATGTTGAGATTTCCTCCTGCTCAAACTTTGAGGATTTCCAGGCACGCAGAGCATCAATCAGATTTAAGAACAGCCCCAAGGATAAAGCACAGCTTGTTCATACTCTTAACGGTTCCGGTGTTGCAATCGGCAGAACAACCGCAGCAATCCTTGAAAACTATCAGAATGCTGACGGCAGCGTTACAGTCCCCGAAGTTCTCAGACCTTATATGGGTGTTGACAAAATCGGCTGAGTCTGATTTTGTCAAAGCAATTAAAAACTAAAAACGGCAGCTTTCACGGCTGCCGTTTATTTCTAGCAGCAGGTTAAACCTGCACATAAGTCGCACACCGACTGTCAGTGAAAAACAACTATAAGTGCCTGCGATGAAGTTTGTGTAAGGCTAAAGCAAAAGCGCTCAAAAACCAAAGAACCACACAAAGCTTACCTTCCGACAGTCGCACACGGCGGCAAGGGAAAAGATATGGTAAGTAGCGGAGCGTTTCCACTTTGACGGTGATAAAACAAAACTACAATGAATGCCGACGTGAATTGGCGTACGCTTGCACATACAAGCCGACGGCAAAGGAAAGGGATTCGCAAGTAGTAAAACGTTTACACTTTGAGGATGATAAAATAAAACTTTTAGGCTGCCGTCGGCGGATGTTTAGCAGAAAACTTACTTTGCGCTGATTAGTGCTATCTGTTTTGGCAAGCGAAATGCGTTTTTGCTCACTTTTGCCGCTATGGGCAAAAGTGAGTGCCCATAGCGGCATGAGCGGCGAAACTAATTGTTTTATCAAGGTAAAGATTAAGTAGAAAAAACTTTTTTGTTATTACGAACAAAAGCAAATCCCC
>CAUDRD010000168.1 GCA_958451705.1 uncultured Oscillospiraceae bacterium | reverse complement strand
TAACTAAAACCGATCCCAGAGCTGCCGCTTATGTAAATCTGTATGCAGTTTTGGGTGCATGCGAAAATCTCTGCGAGCTGGATCCGGCAGCGAGAGCATTGCTGACAAACAAGAAGCCTCTTAAATTGGCCTTTGAGGTAAAGGACGGCCCCGCTGCAACTCTTCTGTTCAAAAACGGACGCTGCAGAATGGAAGACGGAGTAGCACCTAACTGCGACATTAAGCTTCCCTTCTCATCATGCGAAAAATTCAACGGCCTGCTTGACGGAACGACAACTCCTATTCCGTCGAAGGGATTTACTCACATCAAGTTCCTTCTTAAAAGCTTTGTTCCGCTGACAGATCTTCTTTCAAAATATCTTCGTCCCTCTGAGGAGGATCTGAAGGACCCGAAATTCAAGGAGATAAGCACAATACTTACCCTTTATGTTGCCGGCGTTGCAATTGCACAAATTGCTAACAACGACGAGAGCGGAAAGTTCAGCGCAAACCTTATCCCCGACGGCGATATTGCAATGAACGTAAAGGGCAGCGTAGGACTTACTCTCAGAGTTAAGAACCACCGCATCATCGCTCTTAAGAAACGCTGCGACAATCCCAGAGCGGTTATGGAGTTTGCAAGCATCGATGTTGCAGGTGATCTCCTTGCCGGTAAACTCAGCGCAATGGCATGTATCTGCGACGGTTCAATCGCAATGAGCGGTATGATCAATATGATAGACAACGCAAACAGAATACTGGACAGAGTAAGCCAGTACTTATCATAACAGGAGGCGCAAGGATGGAACTTTATAAGTTTGAAAAAAGCCATGAAATGTTTAAGAAGGCTTTTAACGTAATCCCCTCCGGTATTTACGGTCATCAGGGACCGTCAGAGGGCTGCTATATTCCCAACAACGTTTTCCCCATGTTCTCCGAACACGCAAAGGGAAGCAAGTTCTGGGATCTGGACGGAAATGAATTTATCGACTTTATGTGCGGTTACGGTCCCAACGTTTTGGGATATTGTGACCCCGATGTAGATGCCGCTGCTCTTGAACAGCTCAAGAAAGAAAACTGCGTTACAATCCCCTCTGCTAAAATGGTAGAGTTCGCAGAGCTTCTTGTTGATACTGTTGCCTGTGCAGACTGGGCTTTCTTTGCTAAAAACGGCGGCGACGTAACCTCTCTTGCAGTTATGACAGCCCGTGCAGCTACAAGACGTAAAAAGATCGTCTTCTTTAACGGCTATTATCACGGTGTTGCACCATGGTCACAGAAGCTTGACTATCCGGGCATTCTCGAAGAGGAAGTCGCAAATAATATTTATGTAGATTTTAACGATTATCCCGCTCTTGAAAAAGTTTTCACCGAGTATAAGGGAGAAATAGCAGGACTTATTGCCACTCCTTATATGCACGGAAACTTTGTGGATAACTTCTTCCCCGATGAGGGATACTGGCAGAAAGTTCGCAAGCTCTGCGACGACCACGGCGTAGTGCTTATTATCGACGACGTTCGTGCAGGTTTCCGTCTTGACCTTGCCGGTTCCGACCACTTCTTCGGCTTTAAGGCAGACCTTATCTGCTTCTGTAAAGCTCTTGCAAACGGATACAACGTTTCTGCTCTGTGCGGACGTGAATCCCTTAAAGACGCAGTAAGCTCCCTGACATATACGGGCAGCTACTGGATGAGCGCCGTTCCCTTTGCAGCAGGTATTGCATGTATCAATAAGATGAAAAAGCTCAACACTCCCGCTATGTTTGACAAGCTGGGCAGAGAGCTTACGGACGGCTTTGTAAAAGCAGGTAAAGAACACGGATTTGACCTTGTGGTTTCCGGCGCACCTTCACTGTTCTATTTGAGAACGGCTAACGACGATTCCCTTATGCTTCACCAGCAGTGGGTAGCCGAGTGCGTACAGAGAGGTATATTCATCACCTCCCACCACAACCATTTCATAAATGCATCTCTTACTCATGAAGAGATCAACCGTGCAATTGAAATTGCAGAGGATGCATTTAAAGCCGTCAGAAAGAACAACCCCGACGCATAAATTAAGGGCATTGACGGAGAGAGGGAACCCCTCTCTCCGGTTAGATTATAAATTTGAAATTATAAGGAGGTTTATTCAATATGCCACTCACCAAGCAGGAATGGCTTGACCTTGAAGCAAAAGCCAATCAGCTTCGCCACACTTGCCTTGACACCACTCTCTGCGCAGGCAGCGGACACATCGGCGGAAGCCTCAGCTCAATGGACATTCTTACAATCCTCTATTACAAGTACATGAGAGTTAAAAGGGACGATCCCGACTGGGAAGACCGTGACCGCTTTATCCTCAGTAAGGGACATATCGGTATCGGTTATGCCGGACTTCTCTGCGATATGGGATGGAACGATCCTGCACAGCTTAAGACATTCAACCTTACAAATTCAAAAATGGGCGTTCACCTTGACAGCAATAAGGTTAAGGGCGTAGACGCATCAACAGGTTCTCTCGGCCATGGACTTTCAATTGCCGTAGGTACAGCTCTTGCAGCGAGAGTACAGGGTAAGGATTACATGACCTTCTGCCTTTTGGGCGACGGAGAGTGCGACGAAGGCTCCAACTGGGAGGCAGCAATGTCAGCAGGTCAGTTTAAGACCACAAATCTTATTTCTTTTGTAGACCGCAACCGTCTTATGATGGACGGCCCCACAGAGGACGAGATGAAGCTTGAGCCTTTCGCAGATAAGTGGAGAGCTTTTGGCTTCGACGTTTATGAAGTTGATGGACACAACTTTAAAGAGCTTGCAGAGGCAATTGATAAGGGCTATGCAGCAACAGAAAAGCCTGTTATGATTATTGCCAACACCGTTAAGGGTGCAGGAATCAGCTTTATGGAAAACAACTACAAGTGGCACTACGGTGCAATTGACCAGGATCTTCACGATCAGGCATCTAAGGATCTTGACGAGTATTACAAAAAACGTGTTGAGCGCGTAGAAAGGGAGGCGAAGTAATCATGGCAGGAGGACTTGTTTACACAGCGGTTGGCTCAGAGGCAATGGCTACTGCGGAGTATTACGGAAAAGCAATGTGCGAACTGGGAAGAGAACATCCCGAGGTTGTCGCACTTACAGCTGACCTTGCCGGTTCAACAAAAATCGGTGTATTCGGAAAAGAATTCCCCGATCGTTTCTTTGACGTAGGTATCGCTGAGCAGAATATGTTCGGTATTGCAGCAGGTATGGCAAAGGCCGGACTTGTACCTTTCGTATCTACAATGTCCGCTTTCGCAACAATGCGTGTTGCAGATCAGATTCACGCCGACATCTGCTATCAGAATGTAAACGTTAAAATCATCGGCAGCCACGCCGGAACATCTTTCGGCCAGGCAGGTTCCACACACCATGCTATTGTTGATATGGGATGCCTTCTCACATTCCCCAACATGACATACATCTGCCCCGCAGACGGTATGGAGACAGTTAACGCAGTGCGTGCCGCTTATGAAACCCCCGGCCCTGTATACATCCGTATTAACCGCGGATTCGACCGTATTCTCTATACAGATACTGAGTACGGCTTCCAGCTGGGTAAGGCTCATACAGTTCATGAAGGTACAGATATTACAGTTATCGCCTGCGGTTCCTGCGTATATCAGGCACTTCAGGCAGCAAAATCACTTGAGGCAACAGACGGACTTAAAGTCAGAGTTCTCAATATGCATACTCTTAAACCTCTCGATGTTGAAGCAGTTCAGAAGGCTATTGTTGATACACGCCGTATCATCACCGCTGAGGATCACAACGTAATCAACGGTCTCGGTACAGCAGTTGCAGATGTTATCGCTCAGTACGGTAAGGGCTGCGCCTTCAAGAAGCTCGGACATCCCGATAAATTTGCACCTATCGGTCTTCATGAGGATATTATGTCCATGGTCGGCATCGACGCAAACGGAATCATCGACGCTGTCCGTGAGGTTATGCATAAGGACTTTGAAGAGGACGATTCATGGGATGACGAGGTGTAATATATGGCAGTTACAAAAGAAGATATTTATTCAAGTAAAATATTTCTCAACTGTGCCCTTCCTCTGGCAAAGGTAATAGCTACCGATATACCGTCCCTTGGTGCAAAGTTCAAAAACACCCATGCGGTAGTTCAGGTAAGCGCTCTTGACCCGGATGCTCCCGAGGGAAAGGTTGCAACTCATTTTGTCATCAACGGCCTTGACGACTGGCAGGTACACGCCGGCCGTGTTGACCGTGACCCCCATGTAGA
>CAUDRD010000167.1 GCA_958451705.1 uncultured Oscillospiraceae bacterium | reverse complement strand
CTGAATAAGATTAAGAGCGGTTCTCTCTCCCTTTAAAAGAAGTGCTGTCTTGCCGTAAAGCTCCGCAATAATATCGCCTTTTTTAAGAAGGTCTCCGTCTTTTTTGTAAGTGACAGCTTTAAAGGACGGATCTATAAGCTCGAAAACTCTCAGGGCTACTTCGAGACCGCAGAGAACTCCGTCCGCTTTGGCAAGGAAAATTGCCTTTCCCTCGTCTGTCTCTGAAAGAAGATAATCGGTAGCCGTGTCAATATAGTTTATATCCTCGTTAAGAGCTCTTTTAATTAAATCGTCAACGTAAAACTGCGGTAAAATCATCCCTCATCTACCTCTCTTAATATAATAGCCGCTACAGTCGCAAGGCTCAAACATTCGCAATATGCCGGAGTTACGGCGAAATTGCCCGATTTAAGTCTGCGCAGTATGGCCTCTATTCTTTTAAGTCCCTCATGGACTGCTCTGGGGTCGGGTATTACAAAATATGCCCTCTGCATTATGGAGCGAATTTCCGTTCTCATACCGTGAGGAAGAGGAGCTCCGCTGAAATCAGGGTCAATTCCTCCACCCTGTACCTTTGAAAATCCGGCATTTATGCAGCGCATAATATCGTCTGCGCTTCTTCTGCCCCAGACAAGAGCCTCCAAAAGGGAGTTGCTTGCCAGTCGGTTTCCGCCGTGAACGCCTGTATGAGAGCACTCTCCCGCCGCATAAAGCCTCGGAATTGTGGTTCTGCCGTTAAGGTCAACGTCTATTCCGCCCATAAGATAGTGCTGACAGGGGAAAACAGGAATATAATCCTTTGAAATGTCCACGCCCTCTTCAAGGCACCTTGCATAAATTGTGGGGAATCTATCCATCAAGAACTCCTTGCTCTTATGGGTTATATCAAGATAAAAATTATTGCTGCCCGTTCTTCTCGATTCGAGAATTATGCTTCTGGAAACTACGTCTCTCGGGGCAAGCTCCAGTCTTTCATCATACTTATCCATAAACCTTTCGCCGTTACAGTTAAGCAGATAAGCTCCCTCGCCTCTTACAGCCTCGCTTATAAGGAACTGCTCTCTTCCCTCAGGAGAGTTAAAGGCTGTGGGGTGGAACTGCACATAGCTGAGGTTTTTGATTCTTGCACCCAGTTCATAGGCTATACGGATTCCGTCGCCGGTAGCTATAGCCGAGTTTGTAGTATAGCGGTAAACTCTGCCGATACCTCCCGTTGCAAGAAGAAGATATGAACCGTAAGCGGCTTCATGTTTTTCGCCGTCAACTATCATATCAACCCTGAAGCCTCCCGCTACACGCTGTGCGGAAGTTATCATTATATTTTCACGAAGAGTGATGTTTTTTCTCTTCTTCACCTGGTCGAGAAGCTTAATAACAATCTCGTGACCGGTCTGGTCCTTATGGTGGACAATTCTTCTGCGGCAGTGGCCGCCCTCAAGAGTTTTCATGGGGTTGCCGTTTTCGTCCTTATCGAAATCGACGCCCATGGTCATAATCTTTCTTACGTCGTCGGGGCCCTCGTGTACAAGCACCTTTACTGCCTCGGGGTTATTTTTTCTGCCTCCGGCAATAAGGGTGTCCTCATAATGGAGGTCAAAGCTGTCGTTATCAAAGGACAAAACAGCCGCAACACCGCCCTGAGCAAGAGAGGAATTGGAAAGCTCCCTGTCACGCTTTGAAACCATAAGCACATTTACGCTTTCATCAAAGCGGAGAGCTGCATAAAGTCCTGCTACGCCGCATCCGGCAATTATAACGTCATATTTTTCATACATTTTTCGTCATCTCACAATTATTTTTAAGGCTTTATCCGCCGTATTTAAGCATGTTTTCAAGGCATCTCTTTGCTCTGACCCTGATTTCTTCGGGAAGAACAATCTCTTCTCCGCCCTCTCCGGTGAGAGCTTTGTATACGTCCTCAAGAGAGGTCTTTTTCATATCCTCACATATGAGCTTTTTGGGAGCCAGCTGATAAAATGTCTTTTCGGGATTTCTCGGAGACAGATAATCGTAAACTCCGCCCTCTGTACCGATTATAACCGGCTTATTTGCAGAAAGGGCAAACTTGATTATTCCGCTTGTGGCGCCGATAAAATCAGCTTCCTTTACAACCTCTGCGGGACATTCCGGATGAACTGCCAGAAGAGCCTCGGGATGCTCGTCTCTTATTTTCTCAACGTCTTCACGGGTTACCTGATTATGCACGGGACAAAAGCCGTCCCAGAGAATTATATTTTTCTCAGGAACCTTTGCGGCAACAAAGGAGCCCAGGTTCTTGTCGGGAATGAAAAGTATATCCTTTTCGGGCATTGCCGAAACAATTTTTACGGCGCTGGAGGATGTGACACACACATCGCACTCCGCTTTAAGAGCAGCCGTTGTATTTACATAGGCAACTACTGCCGTTTCGGGGTTTTCCTTTTTAAACTCCGCCACTCTTTCCGGCGAAATCTGCTCCGCCATGGGACAGGTTGCTCCGCTTACGGGGAGAACTACATCCTTTTCGGGAGAGAGAATTTTTACGGTTTCAGCCATAAATCTTACTCCGCAAACTATAACCCTTTTGTTTTTATACTTCTTTGCCGCCTGTGCCAATGCGTAGCTGTCCCCTGCTTCATCGGCAATTTCAATTATATCCGGGGACTGATATGTATGAGCTAAAATTACTGTACCGCTGCGCTTTTTTTCTTCCAGTATGCGCTCTTGCAGTTGTTTTGTATCCATATGTTTCCTCCGAAAGGTATTTTTTCAAATACTAAATCTGTTTATTTTTAATATTGTACCACAAATTCCAAATTGAGACACATTATTTTTGATTGCGACTTTAATTTCTTACATATAGCACTAATAGTATAAAATAAAGAAGCCGGTGGTAATTTATTTCATACAATAACCCACCGGCTTTTTATCAGTTGTGTTTAAATCTATAAGCTATATAAATATATAAATCTAAGCTTCATATTTTACGCTTTATTCTTCACTTTTATATCGGAAAGGAGCTTCTTTCCCCAGTTTCTCATTTCGATAACCATGTCTCCGTCAGGCTCATAATTTAGACCTCTTTTTGCCTCAAATTTATATTGCCACTGTTTAAGTCCCATAATTACAAGACCGCCGATCATACCGGAAACGAGAATAATCAGCAAAAGGGGTATTCGGCAGCTGAGCCAATCTCCGCTTCTAAGAGGCAAAGTAAAGCTCATATATATTTCACGCCGCTCAAAAAGCTGGGTATATGTATAATCAACAGCCCCTGCTGTATAATTTCCCGTTGTATATTTGGGAAGACTTCCGTCTATATAAGCTGTGTTCACTATTTTGAAAAGGGCTGTCAAAAGTCCCGCAAAAGCCGAACCTGACATAAGTCCCGGTATAACCGTAAGGGGACTTCTGTAAGCATAGGTCATGGAAAATGCGTTTGCCAGCTTTATATTTTCAAAAAATGCATTAATGGGACCGCTGACGGTTATGTTAAAGTCATCGGTATCGGTTTTTCCTCCTTTTTTAAACACCTTGTTCCAGATAACGGAGAAAAATGCAGTCCATCCTGCAGTAATAAAGCAAGCAGAGTAAATTGTCATGAGCCTCGGATCACCTGTTGAAAGCAGCGAAACCGCAGCGATATAATAAGCTGACATGGACATGGGTCCGATAAGGTCAAAGCCCACCATAAGTCCCATCATTACCGCAGCGAGTATAACGTTATTGGAAGCCAAAGCCGCAAGCTGCTGTCCAAGATACCTTGCCGCTGCTCCGAAGGGGATTTCAATTCCGTATTTTATAAGAATATAAGTAAGGGCACAGGAAGCCACAGGAACAATAAGTATCAGCACAATAAGGTCAACGCCTTCAATTATTGTAATTCCCTTAAGGGTATCCGGTACGCCCTTGATTTTTTTAAGAAGTTTATCTATTCCTCTGCCTATGGGCTCTTTGGCGGCAGTCCAGCCCGCAAAGAGATATTTTATCAGCAGAGAAAGCATAATTGCCATAATGAAATATCCCATATATCCTATTGCCATGGTTTTTTCATAGCCTACGGGAGTGGCAAAATACGCAAAATATGTATCGGCACCGCTTACGTTTTCAAAGGAAAAATGGCAAAAATAAACGGACAGGGAAAGCGCCGGGGCAACCGCAGGAATACCTGCAATTAAGTAACTGAGCACAAGCACCAACGCCACAACAAAAAAGTCGGTAGCCCAGAAGAGAATAAACCATAAAATAGGTTCCTGCTCCGCTCCAGTAGCC
>CAUDRD010000166.1 GCA_958451705.1 uncultured Oscillospiraceae bacterium | reverse complement strand
ACCTTTGTTATAAAGTCAACTTTCTCTGCAAGAGCAGGATATGCGTTCTTGTTGTTTTCTATAACTGTTTTTGCAACATCTGCAAGGAAGGGATGGTCAATTCCCAAAAGTCTGCCGTGACGTGCAGCTCTTCTGAGAAGACGGCGAAGAACATAGCCTCTGCCCTCGTTGGAGGGAAGAACACCGTCGCCTACCATAAAGGTTGTGCTGCGGATATGGTCGGTGATAACACGAAGGGAAATATCGTCCTTTTCGTTATCATGGTATTTTTTATTTGCAATTCTGGCAATGTGAGACATGATGTTCTGCATTGTATCGATTTCAAATATGTTATCAACATCCTGAACAATACATGCAAGTCTTTCCAGTCCCATTCCCGTATCAATATTCGGATGGTCAAGACGAGTGTAATTGCCGTTGCCGTCGTTGTCAAACTGAGTGAAAACAAGGTTCCAGAACTCGGTGAAACGGTCGCACTCGCAGCCTACCTTACAGTCAGGCTTGCCGCAGCCGTACTTTTCGCCTCTGTCAAAGTGAAGCTCTGAACAGGGACCGCAGGGGCCTGAGCCGTGCTCCCAGAAGTTATCGGCCTTACCCATTCTGACTATTCTGTCGGGAGAAACGCCTACTTCCTTTGTCCAAATATCGAAAGCCTCATCGTCATCTTCGTAAATTGTCACCCAAAGCTTATCAACGGGCATTTCGATAACCTTTGTGCAGAACTCCCATGCCCATTTTGTAGCCTCATGTTTAAAATAATCTCCAAAAGAGAAATTGCCCAGCATCTCAAAATATGTTCCGTGACGGGCGGTTTTACCTACGTTTTCAATATCGGGAGTACGGATGCACTTCTGACAGGTTGTAACTCTCTTTCTGGGAGGAGTGACCTCGCCTGTAAAATACTTTTTCATAGGAGCCATACCTGAGTTTATCAGAAGAAGGCTCTTGTCGCCCTGGGGTACAAGGGAAAAGCTGTCAAGGCGGAGATGTCCTTTACTTTCAAAGAAGCTCAGATATTTTTCTCTAAGCTCGTTAAGTCCCATCCACTTCATTTTTTATCAAATCCTTTACAAAAAAATATAATGCCTCCTGTACAATAAGGGACGGTTAAACCGCGGTACCACCCTAATTGTGCAAAAAGCACCACCTTTAATTTTCCTTTAACGCAGAAACTACGCCGTATTCTTCACACGGTGCTCAGGAACGGCTCACGAAGAAAGCTGATGAAAGCTCTTACAGCCAAGGAGCTTCCTCTCTGGAAAAGCTTTTTCTTCGATATTTTCCTTCAAAGCATTTAAAAATATTGTATTAATTATATCCTTTATAAATTATTTTGTCAATCTCCGCCCTCTTCGTAAGCGGCAATTTTTTCGGCTATATTTCGGAAAATCGGAGCACAGTCAACGGAGCCGCCGTCGCCCTCTTCCTTTAAAATCGCCATTACATATTTAGGGTTATCCGCCGGATAATATCCTGCAAACCAGGCATGATAAACTTCCACGCCTTCTTTGTACCATCCCGTCTGTGCCGTTGCAGTTTTTCCTCCCGCCGTTGAGCCCTCTGGCTTTGCAAGGCTGCCTCCGCCGTAGTCAACGGAATATTTTAGAAAGCTTTGAAGCTGCTTTACTATTTTTTCATCAAATACCGGTGTAGGAGGCTTTTGCTCTGAATGAGTAACATTCATGTTTTCGTCCGCAAAGCCCTCCACTATTGTGGGATAACAGTAATTTCCACCTGACGCAACAGTTAAAAATGCAGCCGCTATCTGTACAGGTGAAGCCATAAGCTTTCCCTGACCGAAAGAGAGGTTGGCAAGATCTCCTGATGTGCTGATATCACTAAGTGACGGAAGATATCCTGAATCACTGGAAAGAGAATGGGCAATGTCAACCGCTGTTCCGAAACCCATTTTTTCAGCAGTTTCAAGTATCTTTTCTTTGCCCACCTTTTGAGCAAGACTTATAAAATATGTGTTACAGGAAAGGGCAAAGCCGTTTTTCATATCGAGCACACCATGGCCGTCATGTTTATGGCAGTGGAAAATAATTCCGTCAACCTCCGTCTGTCCTGTGCAGTTATTTGTAAAATTCGGTGAAATTCCCTCTTCCAACGCTGCGGCGCATACTACAAGCTTGAAAACAGAACCTACGGAATATTCCGTAAGAGATCGGTTTATAAGAGGAGAATTTTCGTCATTTAAATAATCCTCAATTTTATTTGGATCAAAATTTGGCCGGCTTACCATGGCCCTTATTTTTCCGTTTTCTGCGTCAAGAATTACAATTGAGCCTTTGTCCAGCTCCCCTTCGTCGGCACATTCCTCTGCAATACGCTGTATCTCCTTATCAATGGTCAAGACAAGGCCGGATTTATTGTTATATTTGTCATACAACACTTCTCCTTCGCCGCCGGATAAAATTCTGCCCAGTGCATCAACGTAATAAGCGACACTTAAAGTGCCGGAATTTTTGGTAAAGTATTCATCGTAGCTTTTTTCCAGCCCTGATACTCCCTGACCTGTTCCCGTATCAAGATAACCTATTGTATGTGCCAAAAGCTGATTTTCGCTGTACCTGAGACAAGGATTTAAAGAGATTATACCTTCTGAATCTTCAACTTTTTCATCTGTTCTAACAAGGGCCAATTCTCCTTTTGAAAGACGTGAAATAAGGTCGGAGTACTCATCATCGTTTAAATAATTTTTCATTAAGGAAGCCGATTCTCCTATTGGGGCTACTGCGACAGCGTTGTATTTTTCCTCGTTTACGAGAAGGTTTAAATTGCAGTCATAAATATTTCCCCTTTTCTCAGAAACCTCCAGAACCCTGCGGTTGTTTTGCTCAGAAGCCTGAGCCGCCGGAGAGTTTATAATTGTCACAATATTTACACACAAAAGACCTAAAATAAAAATCATAACCGTATATGTTACGGCAACTCTTTTAAAAAACATATAAATCACCGGTTATAGTATTGACAGCCGAAAAAAATTTAAACGAAAAACCGCCCCTTTCGGAGCGGTTCATTTAAAATTGGGATTAAATTATTTTTCGCCTCTGCGCTTTACAAGCTCGCTTAAGATGCGTGCGTGCTCTTTATCCGGAAGCGCATATTTAAGAGTGGGAAGAGCGGAGAGAAGCATTCCTATACCGATAGGAACTGAAAGAAGGAAGAACATAGCGGCTGCATATTCTCCGCCATTATAGGTGATAAAGCTTTCACCTTCTGTAAGGCGCTGATTCATAACCTCAATATTGGTTCCTGAAAACTCAACTACACCGTAAACCAGTGACTGGATAAGGATGGCAATACCGCCGGAAAGCTTTGTAATAAAGCTCTGACCTGAGAAAAATACTCCGTCGGGTCTTAAACCGCTGTGATATTCTTCATAGTCAACACAGTCGGCAATCATTACGGATTGAAGCACGTTGATAGCGCCCATTGCAGCGCTGGCAAAAAGGAAAGCCACACCGGTAATAAGGGACCAGCCGAGAATAGTTACATCACCGTCTGCAAGCTTATAGATGATGAAAATTGCAAAAAACGGAACGGCTCCGCCAATTGAGAAGAAATTGTAAAGCTTTTTATTTTCAAATTTCTTAATAAGAGTAGGAGTAAGTCCCATTGCTACAAACTGACCCGCAAATATGGCAACGGCAACGATGACTATATTTATGGCCATTGTCCAGTTGATGCCGTTATCGGTTATAATATTCATAATGTTGCCGTTTGCATAGTAGTATGTAACAAATGACATTGCAACGAGCATAAGAATCTGAATGGGGCTTCTTAAAATACCAGAAACGAGAATTTGACGGAAAGGCTTACACTGCCACATAAGCTTAAAGCTTTCTTTAATTGAGCGGTGCTCTTCAGAGGGCTCAACTCTCTCCTTTGTGCCGAGACCCGCAAACTCAAAGAGAATTGTAGAAATAACGGTAAAGACCGTCACAGCAATTATAAAGCCGTACTGGTTAGCTTTTGAAACATCCATACCGGAATTAATAAAGGCTTGACCGATTGCCTGAGCAATCTGTACAACAAGCACACCTAAACCGCCGATGCCTGCAAAAATTCTTGCAAGACCTAAAAGCTTTGAACGGTCATTCTCATCTTCCGTCATAAGAGAGGTAAGTCCCCAAAGAGGAATATCGCCGACCGTATACAGCATACCCCAAAGGATATAAGAAATTGCAGCCCAGGCGATAATAAGCACCTTGGAAGTGACAGAAGTCGCCTGAGAGTAATTACCGTTTACAAAAGTAAGTATTGTAATTGCACATATAAGTAC
>CAUDRD010000165.1 GCA_958451705.1 uncultured Oscillospiraceae bacterium | reverse complement strand
GTGTTATTGCCGCAGGAAAAAGAAAACTTATTTTAACGGGAACCGAGAAGATTTTAAAGGTCATCGAAAAAATCTCCCAAAACAAAGACGGGATTATATCTTACCCCGCTTCGCCGTATCTCAAAGTGAAGATGTGGACCCGTTGAAAGTCCCGTTGAGCCGACTGCTGCAATTGTCTCTCCTGCACGAATAACCGTATTTTCCTTTACATAAACCTCGCTGCAATGGGCATAAAGAGTTGAAAACCCGTCGCAATGGGAAATTATTACATAATTACCGTATTCGTCATCGGTTCCTGTCTCTACGACTTTTCCGTAAAAAGCCGCAGCTATATTTTCGCCCTCCGGCGCACCTATATCCAGTCCGGAATGAAACCCTGGCTTTCCTGTAAAGGGATCAGTTCTAAACCCATATTGAGAGGTAACTGTGCCTTCTACGGGACATATCGCTTTAACGGTTACTGTAAAAGGTGCCACAGATGAATTTGTTGGAATTGCAGCTGCAGTGGAGGCTCCGACTCCTGTAAACTGGGGTTCCGTATCACTTTCCTGCTCACTGGAAGGTTCGTCTTTTTCGTTTTCCGAGTCAACTGAAAAGATAAAATCACGAAACTCTTTAAAAGCTTCTGCCGCTTCTCCAATTGTTATATCCTTGCCCATAATATAGGAAAGCTCACTTTTCAAATTTTCAAAAAGCTCTCCCCCGCTTTTCATTATGAGGAGAGAGACAAGTATTGCAGCTATACAAACCACCGTCTGCACAATCATAACTGTGAGCATTGAATCAGCCGACTTATTCCTCTCTTCTCCTGCTCTGTGACGCTTTCGTACTGTATCCTTTTCCCGCTCCATAATATCACCTTATCCTTTTTAGAATAAATATGATAGCTAAAGCAGAAAAATGATAATGACGGACAAAAACATTAGGCGCACAGAATATACTTAGGCTTGATTTTTGTCAAGTAGACAGTTCTAAATAAGATTTATAAAAACTGATTTAAAATTTATTCATATACCAATGTATCCGAATATTTTACAGGCACAAAACTTTCATTAAAATACAAAAACGAACATCATCGACCGCCTATAAAAACAGCTGATGATGTTCGTTGATAAATATTTATCTTATAATACTATTCTGTTTTATACAAAATCTTCAGCATAGTCTGCACTGTTAAGTCTCTCTTGATATATTTATATTGACATAGAAATGAAGAAGTTTTTCAAACATAACAGAGATATAACACAAATTAAACTATCTGTACGGATGCTTTCTTTCACTTATTTCGCATCAGTATAGATGAAGCTTTCAATAAGTATTTTATTTCGCTGTTTCGCTTACCTCGTCATACTTTCTTTTCTTTGACCTTTTCTTTACAATCACTGCCGTACCGGCCGCAATAGCGGCAACGGCAACTCCGCCTATTGCATATACCCACCAGCTTATGCCTTTGGGAACAGAAACCACGCAAAATGCAGCGTCGGAGTCATCTACGGAAAAGACAACGTAGCTGCTGCTTACAGTAAAAGCTTTTTCCTTCCAGTCGCCCGAATTGTCTTTAACAAGAATTTTCACTGCATCTGAATTGCATCCTCTTGGCAATGAAAAACGAAGCTGTGTATCGTCTTCTGAAAATTCAGGTATCAGCCATCCCTCAACTGCCTTTTCTTTTTCTGCAACAGTTGGAAGCTGAGTAAGCTTTTCAAGCTCAAAATAATCCATATCTGGGAAATTTCCCTGAGCTATAAGAATCGGTTTACCGTCATAGCGAGTAAGTCTGCTTTGAACGGTTACCTGGTAAGCAGTGTACACCGGATAGAAAATTAAATCAAAATATATATTTGACAAATCTGCTTCGTCAAGGTTTTCCCATTCTCCGTTGTAGCCGCTTTTTTCAGGTACGGCAGGAATTTCTGAAGGACTCAGCCTTTCTCCCGTAGGTACAAAAACTACTTCGCTTGTTCCGTCTTCTCCTACAAAGGTTACGGCTGATCTCAAAAATATATCGTTAAGTTCCGGCAACTCCATAAAATCATCTTCATCAAGAGGAACCGCTGCACCATCATAATTGATTCCGTCTATTCCGCCAAAATCCTTGTGTACAACAAGATAATAATTATCTTCAATATCTCCTTCCTCGTCTGACAACGTTGAGGTGCCCTTTATTCCTATAACGGAACCTGTTTTTTCCGTAGCTTTGCTGATATCTATCATACTGATACAATCGGTTACGGTTACGGCTCTGCCCGCAATACCGCCTACGCTGGAACTTCCGAAAAGCTCACACTTTGCACTGTTGCCGCGAAGGAAACCTGTGCTGTCACCTGCGATTCCGCCTACAAATTCGGCTGAAGCGGCATCGATTTTTCCGGCGTTAACACATTCTTTTACAAGTCCAAATGCCATATATCCGGCTATTCCACCTGCATTTCGCTTAGCAGCGGAAACAAGAGCGTTATTTTTACAATTTAAAATAACGGCACGCACTTCACCTTGGAAATTCATGGATATTTCGCCGCTGATTTCCCAGTCATCTTCTGCATCCAAATCGTTTTCCCAGGCAATGGTACCGACAACTCCACCTGCGTTCAAATCTCCCGATACAGAACCGTAATTAGTGCTGTTTTCTATTTTTCCGGTAAGATCGTCCTCGGTATCATCGTCGGAAATATCCTTGAAACCTACTCCGAGACTGTCATAGGGATTGCACAGCAGCGCCACCATTGAGTCAATCTGCTCACTTATAGCCTGAGCATCGCTGTACATGGAATTTGCGGTGTTCTCAGCCGCCGTATACATTACGCTGAGAGTTTTATAAATAGAGTTCATGCTGCCGCTGAGGCTGTTGACGGCAGACTGAACGGTATCAGGATCAGGCTTTGTCCCCTCTTCTTCAGGGAAAAGAGCCGGCACAAACTCAGAAGCCTCTTTAAGCTGCTCACCGAGAATTTCAAACTGACCGTTAAGATAGGAGTTGCTCTGCTCAACAGAATCAGGTATATGATGGAAAAGGCCGTATACATCGTTGAGCTTCTGCTGAAAAATCTGAAGCGTATCCATTGAATACTCTATTTGAGATGTGGGTTCAACCTGTCCTACTATACCGCCTACATCTTTTCTTCCGTATATTTTTGCAAAATTATTACAATCGTCTATGTATCCTACTTGGCTACCTGCAATACCTCCGATGTTATAACCCATACGAAGATATCCCACTGTGCCGAGATTGTTGCATTCCTTTATTACGCCGCTGCTTGTACCCGCAATTCCGCCGACATCGGTAACCGTGTTTGCAGACTCTGAGTCCATAAGCGAATCCAAGGTGATGTCAGAAAGATCAACGGTATTCTGCTTCTCAGTTACGTTTATTTCCGCCGCATTAACACAGTTGCGAACGGTACCAAGGTTTTCGCCGGTAATGCCTCCCACAAAATGGTTTCCGTATACACTGCCAAGCACATTACATTTTTCTACAATGCCTGTAACCGTGTTTGTGCCCGCAATACCGCCTATATAGTCTGTACCGGCCACCTGTCCCTGAAAAATACAGTTTTCAATTTTACCTGCATTATTTCCTACAATACTGCCAACATATTCGCCGCTGCCCTTAGGAATAACTTTTCCCTTTACAGTAAGATCTTTTACATGGGCAGTTTCGGTAAGGTAACGGAACAGTCCCTGAACAGAACCGTCATTTGTTATGTTCAGACCCTCAATAATATGATTATTGCCCTCGAAAGTGCCGCAGAAAATTGGCACTCCTGAAAACTCCGTTTCACTAAGGTCAAGGTCAACGTCGAGATATACATTTAAATCTTCACTGTAACTGTCAAGGCGGCAGTTATCTGCAAACACCAAAAAGTCATTAAGGCTCGTAATGTGCAGTCCATTGATGTCATAAAGTCCTTCATTATCTGCACAAAAAGCCAAAACACCGCTTGCAACAAGGCAAAGAGACAGACAAAGGCTGACTATAATTTTTAAGCACTTATTCATCTTCATTGCCTCCTTCAGTAGTAATTTGTCCGTCCGATGAAACAGAAGCGTCGAAATCGCCGTGAACTACTCCGTCAAAGTCTGCATCTACCATACCTGAGATATAGCCACGAACACGGCCGCTCACTTTTATAGTACCGCTTGCCGACTGTACCGGAGGTTCGACACCTTTAAACTTAAACCTTGTTTTTTCAATTACTGCATCGCCCAGCACTAAAATAGAGGGCAGAACGCACAGAACAAGTATCATTGAAATCAGCGTACCGCGTCCCATGCAGTTACCCATAATTGAGACAACCGGGTGTGCTGACATATTGCCTA
>CAUDRD010000164.1 GCA_958451705.1 uncultured Oscillospiraceae bacterium | reverse complement strand
AATAGGTGAAATAATGTACCTTATAAGGGCTCCGTAGCCGCTTATGAGCTCATCCATGCCTGTCTGATTCCTTTGCCGAATCAGCTCTATTATCTCTTCTTCTTTCATACCGTCATCTCCTTCCTCCCAATTTCCCTTTATCCTCCGAATACATCTTCATATAAATTGTCGCTGCTAACCTGTATGGCTGTCTGAGTTGTGCGGAAATTGAAGTTTGATAATCCTCCTCCTGAACAAAATTCAGCGGCAGTGACAACAGGATACATAAACAAATTTTTCTGATGTACATAATTTACCCAGCAGCTGATAAACACAGGTGGCCCCATCTGCTCAAATTCATAGGTAACGTAGCAGCGCTTGCTGTCGCCGTCTCTCGGCATTGAAAATTCCATATAGATATTCTCATAACGGCTTGGATACCCGAAAGATGACACGGTGACCTTGTTTGAAACGGAATAATACGGAGCACTGTAAATTTGACCGTCTTTGTTATACATAACTCTTCCGGTGAAATCCGACGTAATTTCAAAAGAACCAATCGCATCGTTTTTAGGAGTGGAAAGTTCCATTACCTCTGTTCCCCAGAATCCGGGGTCCTCCTGCCAATAGAAATAATGGAAAACACGCCAGCGCGTTTTATTTTCATTATCACTCGGAAGTTTTATGATAATATTTGAAGCAACAAGCTCTTTCACATCAAAAACGGTACTGTATCTTGTTGTTCCCAAATCTTTTTCAACCACTTCGCGGCCGTTATTCATCGGCAGCTCGCTGATTTCCGTTCTCAGTTCAAGGGCTCCGTCGCAGGCTTTTATATCCTCTTCACTCAAATCATTGAGTACATTTTCGGGGAAACCAAGCTCAAGAAGCTGTGCTTTTATATCTTCGACTTCACTTTGTTCGCTCTCAGATACGGAAGTCCAGTCCATGGGGTAGCTGCTGAAAAAAATGAGTCCGCAGGAAACAGAAATCACCGCAGCAACTATAACAATTGCGTATATCCATTTATCAGATATTTTTGCAGGCACGGTTTTAATGGCATATCCCGATGCATAAAGAGCCTTTGCGGCTTTATTGAGACAGATAAGAAACAGGATATACAAAATAAGGAATACAAAACCCAATAACTCAATTTCGGCCTCTGCAAATCCCAGAAATGCGGCTATTAAATACCATAGAATCATCATTATCAGAAAGCCCGTATGAGGTTTGATGCCTGCCTTTTCCTGAAGCTCTCTGAGCCCTTCGGCAAAAAATATCAGGAATAGTATCATAACAAAGACGTTAATAACCATCAGTGACCTTCCGTAAACGGAATCGGAAAACGCTTCCCGATAAATCGTTGCATTTATTCCCATAGAGAAAACATTGAATACATTTAAGATGACAGCGGAAATTTTACATAATCTGAACCAGCTGTTTTCATGGCTGAGGGTGCGAAAGCCTATGAGCAGAAAAATGAACCCCAGCGACGGCAAAATAAATTGCAGCCAAAGCAGATTAATTTTTATTGCCGACAAAGCTAATCCCGCAATAATATAATTCATCGCTCTTCGACAGGGAATAACTTTTTTCAAAATATCATTCGGAGGTATTTCCGGCAAAGCCTCAAGTATCTCTTTCTCAAACTCTTTTTCTGTTTTTTCCTCATTTGAATCAAACAAATTCCTTTCACTCATTCTCTTCACCTCCCAGTTGTTTACGCAATCTTTTTTTAATGCGATATAGCCTGCCTTCAACTGCACGAAGCGTCATGCCAAGCTCCGACGCTATCTGTTCAGTTGACTGTAAGTAATAATATTTTCTGTAGAACAATTCCCTATCCGTTGATGAAATATTTTTCAAAGCCGCAAATAAAGCCTCTCGCCGTTCCAGTAAAAGCAGTGCTTCCTCCGGCGTAGGTTCATGGGACGGAACATGCTCTTCTATCTCTTCCATTGAGTCACTGTATTTCTTTGTACGGGTAAAGTTAAGTGCCGCATTTCTGGAAACGGCGGTAATCCAGCCCTTCCAGCTTCCTTTTTCCTCATTATAACAATCTATTCTTTCCCATATACGCATGGTAATTTCCGAAACACAGTCTTCCCTATCCTGTTCATCGGCCAAAATAGGTGAAACAACATACAGCATGAGGGAGCCGTAACAGCGTAAGAGCTCTTTTACGCCTTTCTGATTTCGTTGACGAATCAAACTGATTATTTCTTCTTCATTCACACTATCCACTCCTTTCCCCAAAAAATCCCTGTCATTAAATGATACACAGAAAAAATAAAAATCCCACGCACACATTTATTTTCATATTGACATTAAAAACGGACACAGTAAACAACTGTGTCCATATAAAGTATGATATAAAATTTACTCCACTACAAACGAACCGGAAATATCGGGAGAAAAGCCGCCGGAATCCTTAATGTTAAAGTTATATTTTCCGGATTGGAACACACCCTCAATTATCACTTTAACATCATCGTCATCCCAATCAATTTCGTTTACCTTAAAGGGCTCTCCGCTGCTGTCCACAACTGTGACAATCGGTCTGCCGCTCCACTCTATCTTATCTAAAAGCTTAATTTCCAATTCGCCATTCTTTGAATCAAATTTAACTTCTTTAATTCTCGGCGTAGCATTACTTCCCGGCATGGCTTTGCAAATTTCATAAATGACGGTATCCTGCCGTTTGTTATCTGTAATACCTGTAATCTGCACCGAGAAAATATCACCCGGAGAAATTTCATCCGTATATATAAGCCAATAATCGTCCTCCATTATAAAATCATCGGCTGTAAACACATCGCCCTCGGAGTTTCTCAGGGTAATAACAGTATTATCCGAAGAATATATATCATTGTTGTCATATACAAACTTAATTCCGTTTTCAAAGCAGAGAACCTCGGAAGATGAACCGTTAAGCAGTGCAGAAGCCTCAAAGCCTTTTCTCGCAAGAAATGCACCGGTAAATATCATGGGAGTTCCGTCAAAATCATAGGCTTCAATTTTAACGTAATAGATTTCCCCCTCTTTAATTGAATCGATTTCTACATTCCATTCATCGTCGCTTTGGCTCTTTACCCGACAGGACAGCTCATTGCCCTGATTGTCCGTAACTGAAATTTTCTCTTTTCCCGTATACAGCAAATCGGAGGAAAATTCGACTTCGGCAATATTGTCGCCTTTATATTCAATTTCCCTTACTCCCAAAGCATCGCTTGAACCATTCCACTGGGAAAGTTCATAAACCTCAGCAAGGCTCATTCCTAAATTTACGCCTGCATCGACAGTCTCACGCATATGGTTTGCCTCTTCGAGAGTTGCTCGCCGTGTGCGTACCACCGGATCGATATCACGGTCTGTCAAAGCATTTGCCGTAACTTCCAAAAGTTCCTTTTCAATCTGTTCGGCCTGCACTGTATCGTCATCGGCAACTATAATGCTTACCTGCTTGTTTCCACTGGCAAAATATCCGTCATCCACCGCCTGATTAATTATCTGGGACAATTCCTCATTTAATCTGCTTGTGTCATTGAGCTTGGAAACCAGCTCCATACCATCATTATTTATACCGTCGACACCTATAATTTTTCTGTTTTTATTCACTGAAATTCTAACAGCAGGATTAATTGAAACCTCAACATAAGTAGTTACAGTATTAATATTACTGTAAAAAAGCTGCACGCCGACAGCAATTCCAAGACATGCCGCTACCGCTGCGGCTATTGCAACAATTCTCCTGAAAGAAAATACCTTTGCTTTACCCTTTGTTTTTTCTTCAC
Organism: uncultured Oscillospiraceae bacterium; assembly: GCA_958451705.1. GTDB lineage: Bacteria > Bacillota > Clostridia > Oscillospirales > Acutalibacteraceae > UMGS263. The sequence continues at coordinate 547 of CAUDRD010000164.1, read as the reverse complement.
CGTGTATTTTTTCGGGTTTGCCAGGTTCATAATCAATTTCCATTCCGCATTGCCAGCCATCCTGCGTCGGCACATCCATAAATTCGCCTTTATCATTGAGAACGGTGGAAACATCGTCGTTAATTTCAACTATTAAAATTTTCATGATTTTCCACTCCCTTATCAATTTAATCTAACATATTCCTGCATATACGGAAAATCACCTGTGTGAATAATAATTGCCGCAACTATATACCTTCTATGGTCATCTATAAGCTTGCGTTTGATTCCGGTTTTTCGCGTAAGTTCCACAACCGGAAGTCTTTTTTCGTTTTTAAATGTTTCCAATAATTTTTCGTTGTTTATCATTTCGTAAATTACGGTTTTACAGGCGCTTTTCGTCGATTCATGGTGAGGTGAAGCTTTGGCAAGCTGGCTTACCGAAATTGACCATTTCTTAAGCTCTGCGGCAAATACTGTCATCTCTTCACGACGCTCTTCATTCTCCAAATTCACTCTGTGAACAATTGCAGATGCAGTCTGCACCATGCCTTCATCCTCATCCTGA
>CAUDRD010000163.1 GCA_958451705.1 uncultured Oscillospiraceae bacterium | reverse complement strand
ACTAAAAAACGACGGCATGCTTCCTTTGGCAAAGGGAACAAAAATTTCCATTTTCGGCAGGGTTCAGATAGACTGGTTTTACACCGGATACGGCTCTGGAGGAGACGTAAACCGCCCTTATTCGGTCAATCTCATTCAGGGAATCCGCAACAATGAAGATATTTCTCTAAATGAAAAATTAGCTGGAATATATGAAAAATGGTGTAAGGAGAATCCGGTGAAGCATGGAACATGGGGTCTTTGGCCGAGGTTTTATCCGGATATGAAGCTCAGTGAGCAGCTTGTGAAGGATGCCGCCGCTGAATCTGACTGTGCAGTTTTCATAATAGGCCGTTCTTCAGGTGAAGATAGAGAAAACGTACTAGAAAAGGGAAGCTACTATATTACCGATGAAGAACTTTATAATCTTCGTCTTATCTCCGCACACTTTTCAAAGACTGCCGTTATACTGAACATCGGCAGCATTATCGATATGTCTTTTCTTGATAAGGTAAAAGTTGATGCAGTGCTTATTGTCTGGCAGGGCGGAATGGAGAGCGGAAATGCAGTGGCGGATCTTCTTTCCGGTAAAGAGACTCCCTCAGGCAAGCTTTCTGATACTATTGTTAAAAAATATGAAGATTATCCCTGCGCAGAACATTTCGGCGCATTAAAGTTTAATAATTATTATGAAGACATATATGTAGGCTACAGGTTTTTTGAGACGTTCCGAAAGGAAGATGTGCTTTTCCCATTTGGATTCGGGCTTAGCTATACTACCTTTTCTTGGAGTTTTAAAAAGTGCGAACAGACATCAGACGGATTTGCCTTAACCTGTACAGTTAAAAATGAGGGCGATATTTATTCTGGCCGTGAAGTTTTGCAGTGCTACGTTGAAAAGCCCTGCGGAGAGCTGGGCAATCCCTCTAAAGAGCTTGCAGCTTTTAAGAAAACTAAACTTCTTTCTCCAGGAGAGGAGGAGGAAATAACTCTGGTCGTAAAAAAAGAACAGCTTGCTTCCTATGACCAGACCGGAGTTACAGGTTTTGCATCAGCTTACGTTTTACAAAATGGTAAATATCGTTTCTTTATAGGTACTGATGTGAGAAATTTGGAAGAGTGTTTTGAATATGTTCAAAACAGTACCGAGCTTTTGGAGCAGCTTTCACCGATTTCGCAGCTGCAGAAAACCTTTAAAATAATATCCGCCCAAGAGAAAGACGGTGAACGTGTTCTGAGAGAAAAGGATACGGTTATAACAGAGACAAATCTTAAGGAGAAGATTATAAAAAATCTTCCCCCTGAAATTTCCTTTACAGGAGATAAGGGGCTTAAACTTGCAGACGTTAAAAACGGCAAATGCACTATGGAGGAATTTGTAGCTCAGCTTGATAAAAAAGAGCTTGAAGCTATTTCCAGAGGCGATTACAAAATGGACAGCCCCTTGGGAGCCAAGGGAAATGCGGGAGCTTTGGCGGGAGTATTGCCTTCGCTGAGAGAAAGGGAGTTCCGGCGGTGATAACTACTGACGGCCCATCAGGCATAAGACTTCAAAGCAGTTGTTCACTTATACCAATAGGCACACTTTTGGCCTGTACATTCGACCCGAATTTGGTAGAAAGTCTTTATGAGGCCGTGGGCAATGAAATGCTTATCAAGGGCAGTCATATACTTTTGGCTCCGGGAATGAATATACATCGAAGTCCCCTTTGCGGCAGAAACTTTGAATATTATTCCGAAGATCCGTATCTTACGGGAATCATTGCTGCCGGTGCGGTTAAAGGTCTGCAAAAAACCGGCGTCTCAGCCTGTCCTAAGCATTTTGCCTGCAATAATCAAGAGCTTAACAGAAATTATAATGATTCAAGAGTTACTGAAAGAGCTTTGCGTGAGATATATTTAAAGGGCTTTGAAATTTGCGTAAAAACTGCAAAGCCGCAGAACATAATGACCTCATATAATAAGATTAACTGCGTTTGGAGCCACTATAACTACGAGCTGTGTACTCAGGTTCTCAGAGACGAATGGGGCTATGAGGGAAATGTTATGACAGACTGGTGGATGCGTTCCTCCCACAGTCCGGAATTTCCTAAAATTAGAGACAACGCTTACCGTGTGCGCAGTCAGGTTGATGTGCTTATGCCTGGCGGAAAACGTGTGGGAATAAGAAAACCCAATAGGACTCTCCTCGAAACACTTGGTAAAAAGGACGGTATAACTTTAGGAGAGCTTCAAAGAACCGCTATGAATGTTTTACGCTTTGCCATGAACAGCGCCGCTATGAAAAATGATTAAGCCCTATTGAGACTTGTATTTGAACAACTTTTAAAAAGCATACAGTATAATTTTAATCCACAGGGAGCTCTCCTTGTGGATTTATTTTAATGGACTTTTAACAGTGATTTTATTTGAATAACAATTAACTTTTATCATAAAAAGAAACAGTTAAATTTTTATACATATTGTGTTCATAATTACTATAGGGATTTTATAAATTTTATATTTTTTCAAGTTAATTTTCTGTTTTAGAAAAATAAAATGTAAAAAGTGTTCTATAATGTTGCACAGACAAATTGTGAAGATTTTGTATATCTGAACAATTAAATAATTGGTTATTGGACCAGAAAAGGAGATAATCTCATGAAAAGTGCATTTTTGAAAAAGGCATTATGCGTTTTCGCTGCTGCCGTGCTTGTTGTTAGTTTTGCAGCTTGCGGAAACAACACTGACGAAAAAGACACAACAAACCCCACAGTTTTAGAGGAGGGGACTCTGGGCGTAAACGAAGATTCCAATGCTTCCGAAAACGAAAACCAGGCAGATGTATCTGAAAATGCCTCTGAAAACGCTTCAGAAAAGGATTCTCAGGCAGCAGCAAGTGAGCAGACAAAAGAAACAAACGCTCAGACAGGAAACAACACATCTGCTTCAAAGCCCGATTCAACGGCAGATATAATCGCTGCTTATAACAGCGCAGTGACAAAGAGCGGTCTCAGCCGTACATCCATGTCCCAGAAGCTTTCAAAGGGTAATATAAATGCTGCAGGTATTATAAATTATGACGTTATGTCAAGCGAACACGCAAGTGTCCTCAACAAGATTAACGTAAATAATACTTCAAAGGCTGCTTCTGACCTTAAGACACTCAGCAGTTCAAATGTTTCAAAAGCAACACGCAGCGGAAATACAGTTACAATAAATCTTAAAAGCTCTTCTTCATCTTCTGTTTCTAATGGTGTAGGCGGCTATGTTGGCGTTGTTGACGATGCAAGAAGAAATCAGATCGTTGATATAATTGCATCTGATATCGGCGTAAAAGGCGTAACTATTGCTTCAGGAACATACACACTTCAAAGTGGCGTTATTAAAGCAACTTTCAACGACGATTTTTCAAAGATAACTAAGGTAACATTTACAGCAAGCGAAAGTTTTACAGGTAAAATTAAGTATCTTGTTATGTCTATTGATGCAAATGTTGCTGTCAATCTTTCTTCAACCTATTCTGCATAAGCTTTGCAGATTTAGTTTAACTGTATAACAATGAATCCTCACAGAAATTGTTCTGTGAGGATTTTATTTTTGTTTTCATTTTCCTTAGCCGTGCATATATTTCATTGAAAATAGAGAGAGGTGAGGCTAAGTGAAATTTACATTTTTTAAAATTACAGTTTTAGCTTTTCTTGGGATAATTTTAATTTGTTTTTCCGGCTGCACAGAAAGAGAAAATGCCGAAACATTTTCTCCTGTTCCCGAAAGCTCAGATTATATCTGCGAAGAAACGGAAACAGAAACTGCTTTTCCGACTGCTGAATGTATGGAAATAGAAACACAAAAAGCCGCTGAAGCTGCCAATGTGATAAATAACGGTGTAAGTAAAAATGCACTTGTGGATTTGTATAATAAAAGTTTAGAGAAAAGCAATTTAAAGCGAACTTCTATTAGTCAAGAAACAGAAAAAGGTACAATTAATTTAGGCGGACAAAAAATCGACCTTAGTGAAAGCAAAAATCAGGAACTGTGCAATAAGACACAGACTTCCGATAACCAAAAATCGCCTTGTCAGCTTAAAAAGCTTTTATATGAAAATATCGACAGTGCAAAAAAGACAAATAACACAATAGTTTTCACTTTAAAAAATTATTCAGATGGAACGAATATTTCGCAGGGAGCCGGAAATTACCTCGGAATCGTTGAAAAGGAAAGAACGGGAGAAATTTTAAACGATGCGGTTAAATATCTAAATCTGCCGGGAAAAGTGACTGTAAAATCCGGTGAGTATACCCTTTATAACGGAGTAATAACCGCAAATTTCAGTGACGATTTTAATTTATTGGAAAAGGTGACTTTTAGCGGAAAAGAAA
>CAUDRD010000162.1 GCA_958451705.1 uncultured Oscillospiraceae bacterium | reverse complement strand
GGATAGCATACTTTCATGGATACTGATAATAATTGCCGTTTTAATTATCATTGTAATAGCTGCGGCAATTTATAAAATCAAACGTAAAATTCGTAATTTCTCAAATGCAGCGTTTGGAACCGATTCAATTGCTCAGGGAATTGAGTTACAGAAAGAGATTTTTGCACAGACTCCTAAATCGGTATCTTCAATGACAAGCTTATTTCTCCCGCAGATTAGCGAGGATTTTCCCGAGCTCAATTACTCTCAGCTTAAAACCAGAGCGGAAAATGCTCTTTTAAGCGCCTTCATATCTATAAACAGCGGTAAAGTAAGGGAGATAGAGGGGACGACGGAGGATTTTATAAATCAGATAAGGCTTCAAATCGAAGATAATGAGGCTTCGGGAATTGAGGAGCATTTCTCCGATGTGGAAATACATGACACCCAGATAAGCGATTACCGTAAGGGCAGTGGCTTATGCAAAATAGTGTTTCAGTCCGCAGTAGGACATATGCACTATAAAACGGAGAACGGGAAAACCATTTGGGGAGATGACGGCTTTTGTACTCAGACAAAATATAATATCGAAGCTGTGTACATACAAAATCCGGAGCTTATGGAAAACACCGCCGGCAATGCGGTTGGTGCTGTATGCCCTAACTGCGGTGCTCCCATAACATCAATCGGAGAGAAAAAATGTCAGTACTGCGGCTCAGCCGTTGAGATAATAAATATTAAAACATGGTTAATTAATAGCTTTAAAGAGGTTTAAGGCTGCTTTAAATAAAGGGAGGCAATTACAATGGGAATTATTAAAGCAATAGCAAGCGCTGTAGGCGGCGGTCTTGCGGACCAGTGGCTTGAGGTTATTGAGCCCGATGAAATGGGCGACAAAACCGTATTCACACGGGGAGTTACAGTAAGACAAGGTGATTCGAGAAACGCAAATCGCAAAGGAACAAAGGATACTGTTTCAAACGGTTCCGTTGTCCATGTATATCCCAATCAGTTTATGATGCTTGTTGACGGCGGTAAAGTAGTGGACTACACTGCCGAAGAAGGTTACTATACGGTGGATAACTCAACTTTGCCGTCAATGTTTAACGGAGAATTTGGCGATACATTAAAAGAGGCATTTAACCGTATAAAATTTGGCGGAGTAACTTCCGGAACACAGAAAGTCTTTTATATAAATCTTCAGGAGATAAAGGGGATTAAATTCGGTACTCGAAATCCCGTAAACTATTACGATCCGTTTTATAATGCGGAGCTGTTTTTAAGAGCTCACGGAACATATTCGATTAAAATAAAAAATCCGCTCACTTTTTATGACGAGGCTATACCGAAAAACGAGGACAGAGTAGAAATTGAAGATATAAATGAGCAGTATCTCTCAGAGTTCCTTGAAGCTTTTCAGTCTGCAATAAATCAGATGTCAGCCGACGGAGTGCGAATTTCCTATGTGGCTTCAAAGGGCAGAGAACTCAGTAAATATATGGCGGATATTCTCGATGCCGACTGGGGCGAAATGAGAGGTATAGAAATCCAGTCCGTAGGTATTTCCAGCATCTCCTACGACGAGGAGTCCACAAAGCTCATCAATATGCGCAACCAGGGTGCAATGCTGGGTGATCCTACCGTCAGAGAGGGATATGTACAGGGTTCTGTTGCCAGAGGTATTGAAGCGGCCGGTTCCAACGCAAACGGAAGCATGGCAGGCTTCATGGGCGTAGGCATGGGTATGCAGTCGACTACAGGCTTTATGGGCGCCGCTTCTCAGTCAAATCAGGCCCAGATGGAAAGAAATGCTGCACAGTCTATTCAGCAGCCTGCAGCGGGAGGCTGGAAATGCTCCTGCGGAAATGAGAATACGGGAAAATTCTGTTCAAACTGCGGCAGACCAAAGCCGGTTACCGATACCTGGAAGTGCTCCTGCGGAAACGACAACACAGGCAATTTCTGTTCTAACTGCGGTAAACCAAAGCCCACAAAATTAAAATGCGCTTCCTGCGGCTATGAACCCGAACCGGAAGATCCGGCTCCCAAATTCTGCCCTGAGTGCGGAAAACCCATGCAGTAAATAAAGCCGTATTAAGGGGTGTGATATTTAATGGCTGTTGTTACTTATAAATGTCCTAACTGCGACGGAGAGCTTGTATTTGATGCGGAAAGTCAAAAGTTTCACTGTGAATACTGTCTTTCATATTTTACAGAGAAAGAGCTGATAAATGCCGGACAGGCCAAAACCGAAGAAAAAAAGGCGGAAACCGTTTCAGAACCAGAAAGCGACCTTTCGGAAAGTTCACAGGAAAATGACGAAGAAAGTCAGGGATATATTTACACCTGTCCCAGCTGCGGAGCAGAGGTTATTGTGGATTCTACAACTGCGGCGTCAAAGTGCTGTTTCTGCCACAATCCCGTTTTGATTTCCGGCAGACTGGAAGGTAAATTCAAGCCCGATTGTGTAATTCCCTTTGCGATAGATCAGGATGAAGCGGTAGAAAGGTTTTTTCAGTGGTTTAAAAAGAAATGGTTTGTGCCGAAGAATTTTTTCTCAAAGAAACAGCTTGCAAAGATTTCAGGGGTATATTTCCCTTATTGGGTGGGGGATTGTAAGGCACAGGCGCAGATTAGTGCGAGAGGTAAAAAGGTGCGTTCCTGGCGCAGCGGAGACACAAGATATACTGAGACAAGTACATACGCTGTTGTCAGAGGGGGAGATATAGATTTCAGGGATATAAGCAAAAACGCTTTAAATAAGGCCAATAAGGTTTTGGCCGAAAACGTTCAGCCCTTCGATTACTCCGATGTTAAGGACTTTAATATGGCATATCTTGCCGGATTTGAAGCGGAAAAGAGAGATATTGAAGTCGAAGATATAGAAGGACAGGTAAGAGAGGATGTAGTAGATTATTCGGCGCAGCTTCTTCGTGAGACTATTTCCGGTTATGATACCGTAGCCCTGACGGAAAAAGGCGCAAGTATGGAACTTAAATGGCGGTATGCCCTTGTCCCCGTGTGGCTCATGACATTTAAAAACGGTGGAAAGGATTATTTCTATGCTATGAATGGACAGAATGGAATTACCTGCGGTAAGCTGCCTTTGAGCCGTTCGAAGCTGGCAATTTTATTTGCGTCGTTATTTATTCCCGTTGTTTTGTTTATTCTGAATTTTGGAGGGGTAATTTAATATGAATAGATTTAAAACCCCAAAAAAGCTTTTTTCGGTTTTGACAGTCTTTACCTTACTCTTTGCTTTAAGCATAACCGCTTTTGCAAAGAACCCCAGTATTGTTGATTCCGCCGGACTTTTTACCGAGAGTCAAAAGGCTTCCCTCGAAGAAAAAATACAGGAAACTATTTCTCTTACGGGTGTAGATATAGTTATAGTTACCACTAATGATACTCAGGGAAAAACTTCAGAAGCTTACAGTGATGATTACTTTGATTATAACGGCTACGGTTTAGGAGAAGAGCGAAACGGTATACTGTTTCTCATAAACATGGGAGACCGAGAAATGCATATTTCGCAAAGGGGATCAGGCACCAATTTTTTTAATGACGCAAGCGTTGAAGCCGCTTTTAATGTTATTACTCCCTATGCTTCTGCCGGAGAGTATGGGCGGGCGGCGGAAACTCTGCTCACATATGTACAGTCACGCTATAATGCCAGTGTAAATCCTTCTGTCGGAGGCAATGAATATGAATTTACCGAATGGTATCAGGATGCTGAGGAAACACAGGATGTTCAGGGCTCTATAGGCGCACAGGAGTCTGAAAAAGAAAGCGAACCCCCGGACCCCGCTTTAGTATCCGTTATTGCCGTTGTCGTAGGTTTGATTGCTGGCGGCATAGCTTGTTTACTGGTTGCATCCAAATATAAAATGAAGCTGGGAGGATACCAGTATCCCTTCCGGGCAAAGTCTTCTGTGCATATGACAGTGAAGACAGATACTCTTGTAGACAGGCATATTACACAGCAAAGAATTAATAATGACAGTAATCGCCGTTATGACGACGATGACGATGACGATGATGACCATCGCCATAATAATAATCATCATAACAGGCCTTTCGGCGGAGGTGGCGCAGGAGGAAGAATAAATATTTCCTTCGGTTCCGGCGGCACAAGCCACACCTCTTCAAGCGGAGCCAGCCACAGAGGCTCAACAAGAGGTTTTTAATATTAATTCTTTTCGATAAGAAATAAAAGCTTTGAATTTAAATTTGCAGGAAAGTCTTTTGTAATTTATGCACAAAAGACTTTCCGATTTTTTTCTGAAGGTTTCTTTTATTTAATTGAAGAGAATTTATGAATATGTTAAAATTTTACATAAGGATATGATGGAGGAGTAGGGTTATGAAGTATACGATTGATCACA
>CAUDRD010000161.1 GCA_958451705.1 uncultured Oscillospiraceae bacterium | reverse complement strand
ATCGTTAATTTATATTAAATTACGCTAAATCGTATTGAATTCTAAAGGTAGAGTTGATAATATTTTCACATAAAATAATTTAACAAATCATAGAAAATTGTCAATGCTAATTTTGTTTATGATTTAAGTCGGCATGCAGACTTAAATTATAAAATATATTTTGAAAGAAGGAAAAGTGATGAAAGGAAAGGTTAAAAAGGTTATCTGTATTGTGTTATGCACAGCAATACTCGCTTGCTGCATGTCAGTAGGTGCTTCTGCATACAGCTATCGTACAGTATACCCATTTGTTTTTGTACACGGCCTTTTCGGCTGGGGACAGGATGACGGCGCCAATGATTATTTTTCATACTGGGGCATGACCAATTTTAATCTTTTTAATTATCTTGAGAGACAGGGTTATGAATGTATTACGGCAGGAGTCGGTACTATTTCCAGCGCTTGGGACCGAGCGTGTGAGCTTTATGCTCAGCTGGTTGGCGGAACTGTTGACTACGGTGCTGCCCATTCAGCAAAGCATAATCACGACCGCTATGGAGTAACATACGATGAGCCTATAATTGATCAGTGGGATTCAGAACACAAAATCAATCTTGTCGGTCATTCCTTTGGCGGTGCTACAACAAGACTTTTTGTTCAGCTTTTAGCTGAAGGTTCTGCAGAGGAAAGAGCCGCCACTCCGGAAAATGAGCTTTCACCCTTATTTAAGGGCGGACTTGAAGACCGAGTGTTTTCTGTAACTGCATTAGCCGCTCCTCATAACGGCACATCTTTTTTTGAAGCCAGTGGAATGGCCGGTGATTTGCTTGTTTCTGTTTTCTGTTCTCTTGCCGTTCTTTCTGGTTCTACTAAGCTCAGCGAATTGTTCGATCCTACCTTAGATCAATTTGGTGTATCTTATGAATTGGATTTGGATGCCTTTGAGAGATTGGATATTGATTATGATGCAATAAGACAGCTTCTTGCTTCAAAGGATACAGCTTTTTATGATTTAACGATAGACGGCGCAGCCGAGCTTAACGCTCAGATAGAAGCCCAGCCCGACATCTATTATTATTCTTATGCAGGAAGCAAAACCCATTTGGATGAAGAAACCGGAAATTATGTACCTGACAGTGCAATGTGGCCACTTCTTAAGCCTTTTGCTACAATGATAGGCAAATATACCGGTGTTACTGAAGGCGGATATGTAATAGACGAGCAGTGGCTTGAAAGCGATGGATTGGTAAATAAGATCTCAGCTTTGGCACCATTCGATGAACCCTCTGTTACATATCGCAGCGGGGAAAAGACACAACCTGGTATTTGGTATGTAATGCCTGTTCAGAGTATGGATCATTTGGCTTTCCCGGGCGGTCTATTTAATATCGGTTGGTTCCAGCTCAGCAGATTCTATACCGATTTTATGTTCCTTGTAACAAGATCAGGAAAATAATAATTAACAACATTTGAAATCTGTGCATGGTTTTTCCGTGCACAGATTTTTTATTATCGGGTGAGTTCGCTTTTTTAATAAAAAAATACAAATTTACTTGACTTTTATATTTTCAATTGATAAAATTTCTATACAAATTATAAACTTTTCTATGCTTTTATCAAGTTAGGCATTAACCTGTTTTGACGAAGTGAAGCAGCGTCTTACAGGAATAATATTAATGAAAGAAGGAAAAAAAATGAAGAAAAAAGCCATAAGAACATTAAGTGTTGTGCTATGCATAGTCATACTTGCGTGTTCTATGTCAGTAGGTGTATCCGCTGCTGATATTGACAAAAAGGATTATACCTTTGTCTTTGTTCACGGACTTTGCGGATGGGGATCTGATGACGGTGCTAACAAGTATTTTCCATACTGGGGAATGATGACCGGTAATCTTTTTACTGAGCTTGAGAGAAATGGTTACAGCTGTGTTGCAGCCGGTGTCGGTACAGTATCAAGTGCGTGGGACAGAGCATGTGAGCTTTATGCTCAGCTTGCCGGAGGCACAGTGGATTACGGTGCAGCACATTCCGCAGAACATAACCACGCAAGATATGGCAGAACATATGATAAGCCTATAATAGATCAGTGGGATTCGGAGCATAAAATTAATCTTATAGGTCATTCTTTTGGAGGCGTGACCGTCAGACTGTTGGTGCAGCTTTTAGGTGAAGGCTCTGAAGAGGAGCGTGCAGCTACTTCGGCAAACGAATTGTCTCCTCTTTTTAAAGGCGGACAAGCCGATAAAGTTTATTCTGTAACAACTATGGCTGCCCCTCATAACGGAACTTCTTTCTTTGAGGCAACAGGCGGTTTTTCAAGCGCTTTAGTTAAGATTTTCTGTTCACTTGCTGCCCTTTCAGGCTCAACACAGCTTAACAAGCTTTTTGATCCGATGCTTGATCAATTTGGACTTTCATATTTACCCGGTTCAGCTTCCGGCGTGGATTATGATATGTCGAAACTTTCAGCATTCATAAATTCAAAGGATAACGCTTTTTACGATTTAACAATTGACGGGGCTGCAGAAATTAATGAAACCATAAAAACTCAACCAGGCGTTTATTATTATTCCTATGCGGGTACAAAGACATCTCAAAGCAGATGGACCGGTAATTATGTACCTAATTTTGGAATTAATGCATTGCTGTTCCCATATGCCTATGCTATCGGTAAATACACCGGTGTTACGGCAGGTGGCAGGGTTATAGATGAAAAATGGCTTGAAAACGATGGCCTTGTAAATACTATATCAGCACGTGCCCCATTTAACGAGCCTTCAAAGGTTTACTATGCTGGTGAAAAAACTCAGCCCGGAATCTGGTACATAATGCCTACTCAGAATATGGATCATCTTGAATTTTCCGGCGGAATGTTAAATATAAGCTGGTCAAAAATAAGAAAATTCTACTTACAGCATTTAGAGATAGTCACTGCATGAGCGTAAAAATACAGCTTTTACATAACTTCTAAAAAGGCTTCACATCAGAATATAAAGTAAATCACCGGCTTCGCAAAGGAAGTCGGTGATTTTTAGATATATGCTTATACGCTGCGTCAGCAATTCAAATTTAATAAAGATGATTTTACTTTTATGCTTTTGCTGTAACCTTATTTTTACTTGATGTTGACTTTATGTATATGAAATAAGAAACTATAGCTGTAGTAAGTTCCGCAACCCAGAAAGAATGCCACACACCGGTAGCTCCAAATATAAGATTTAAAATATAAGCTGCTGGAACCGTTATAACGGCGTAACGCATTAACGAGATAACCAATGAGGGCATTCCTTTTCCAAGACCTTCCAGGGCTCCTGACGAGATTACAGAGACAGTGGAAACGATAAATCCTAAGCTTATAATCCGCAGTGCGCTTGTTCCTATGGCGATTGTTTCAGTGCTTGAAGTAAATAATCCTATAAGCTGGGAGGGGATGACCCAGCAAAGAACAGTGCCCATGAGCATTATTGCCGTTGAAAGCGAAAGGGAGGTAAGATATATTTTTTTAACCCGTTCGTTTTCTCCTGCACCGTAATTGTATCCTACTAATGGACGTATACCCTGTACAATTCCGTTTGTGGGCAGATACAGGAATGTCTGAAGCTTATAATAAACTCCGAGGACCAAAACGTGAGCCTGAGAATAGGCGGAGAGAATTACGTTAAGAGCTGAAACCAGTAGAGAAGGCAAAGCAAGGTTAAGGGAGGCAGGTATGCCTATAAGGTATAATTTTTTGGCAATATCCTTTTCAAAAGACAGATACTTTAAACTGATTTTAACGTTTAGAGGTTTAAAAATATAGATTACAACATATATAGCAAGGCTTATGGTCTGTCCTATTCCCGTTGCCAGTGCGGCGCCCTCTATTCCCATTTCGGGGAAAATTCCTATTCCGAAAATGAGAACCGGGTCAAGGACAATGTTTGCAATACATCCGCAGAGCATGGAAATCATAGTTGTGGTCATTTTTCCAACGGACTGGAATATTTTCTCGAAGGCCATTCCGAGGGCAATAATAATGCTGAAACTGAAAGCTATACGGGAATATCTGAGACCTAAGTCGATAACGGTCTTATCCGTTGTAAACATTTTCAAAAATGCCGGAAGAAGAGCTATACAGCCTATTGTCAGGATAATTCCATGAAGAATACTGAAAAACAGCCCCTGAGCTGCGGCAACATTGGCCTTTTTAAAATTTTTTGCTCCCAAATTATATGAAATAACGGCATTTATTCCGATTGAAAAACCTATTGTAACAGCATTTATAAAGTTCTGCATAGGGAAGATAAGAGATAGCGCTGTTATTGCATCCTCGCTTATTTTCGCCACAAAAAAACTGTCAATTATGTTGTAAAGTGACGTTACCATCATGGAGAGCACCATTGGCAGGGACATGG
>CAUDRD010000160.1 GCA_958451705.1 uncultured Oscillospiraceae bacterium | reverse complement strand
TATTTTAAATTTATGCTTTTTTATGTTTTTTTAATTGGCGGAGGAACCGGCGTTTTGGCCTCCGCCGCCACTTTAGCAGAAAAAGGGAAAAGTGTCATCCTGTTTGAAAAGCACAATATCCCCGGAGGATGCGGAACAAGCTTCAGAAGAGGCAGGTTTGAATTTGAAGTTGCTCTCCACCAGCTTTCGCATATGGGAACGCCAGAAAATCCCGGCCCTCTGCGTGAGCTTTTTAAGCGCTACGGAATCTTGGATGAAATCAACTGGATACAGATAAAAGAGCTTTTTCGTGTGAATTTTCCCGATGGAACAGGCTTGAGTTTGCCTGCTGAAAGAAAACAGTGTGAGGAATTTCTGTGCAAAGAGTTTCCATCTCAGGCCGACGGAATAAGAAAGTATTTTGAAACTGTATATAAGTTCTGCGCAGAGGCAGCAGAGTTTGCAGCTAAAAGCGCTAAAAGTACGGGAGAGCCCAGTGCTCTTAAAAAGGCGATAATGAAAGCGGGATTCCCGAAAATTTATCCGACTTTGGCAAACTACGGACTCAAAAGCACTCAGGAAGTTCTCGACGAATTCTTTACCGACAGCAAGCTGCAGCTTGCACTGAGTGCTTATTGGTGCTTCATGGGAGTTCCACCTGAAAGATTCCCCTTTTCTATTTTGGCTAAATGCACTAATTTCTACCTTGAAACAAAGCCCTATTATCTTACCGGAACTTCCATGATGATGAATCAGGCAATAATGGAAGCGGTTCAGAGAATGGGCGGTACTGTTCGCCTTAACTGCGGAGTTAAGAGAATTATTCTCGAAAACGGCAAAGCTGTAGGTGTTATAGATGAATTCGGCGAAGAATACCGTAGTAAGAAAATTATCTCAAATATTTCGCCCCTGGCTACATACGGCAATCTTTTGCTGCCGGAAGAAATTCCCACTGCGGCAAGGGAGTACCTTAAACCCTATACAGTAGGCATTTCAGCAATTACCTGCTTTATCGGTCTTGACTGCTCTCCTGAGGAAATAGGCTTTACTACTTCTTTTACATTAAACTATGAGAGCCTCGATGCAAATGAGGATTTTAAAGACGCTTATAAGCTTCTGCCCGAAAATGATCCCCTTGTTGCAACCTGCTACACGGTAGATGATCCCAGCGTTTCTCCCGAGGGTACAAGCGTTATCACAGCGGGTACACTCAAATATGGAGAAGCTTGGGAGAAACTTCCTCCGGAGCAGTATTATGAGATGAAGTATGAGGCGGGAAGACGAATTGTTGCAAGGCTTGAGAAAATGTATCCGGGCTTTACCGAGCATATTGAAGAGATGGAAATTGCAACGCCTCTTACCCATATGCATTATTTGGGACATCCCGGCGGAGCCATTTACGGATATGAGCAGGATTTAATGCAGTCTGTATTTTTCTTCCCCACCGAAAGCAAAATAGAAAATCTTGAGTTTGCCAGCGGCTGGGTAAATGCCTGCGGTTTCGGACCCAATTATACATATGCCGATACAGTTGCTTCAAAAATTGCGCAGGAGGTGTAAAAATGGCTAAAAATATAAAAGAAACCCTCCTGGGAACACTTGTTCACGGCGAGGAAATTTTAGAAAACATAAGAGTAATGCGCTCTGTTTCAGCCGATAAGATTTCCTGCGAAAATGTAGCCGCTGCTTCTGAAAGGCTTCATTCAAAGAGCCTTTCTTTATTGGTAAGTTCGGTTTCCGATACGGAAAAGAATGCAAAAGTAATCCGTTTTGTCTCTGAAAACGGATATCTGCCTCCCTTTGAAGCGGGACAGTATATTAATATTTTTACCGAAATTGACGGCGTGCGCACAAGCAGACCGTACAGTATTTCGTCTTCTCCGAAACAGCGTGCATATTATGAAATAACCGTTGCAAAGATAAAAGACGGCTTTGTTTCCGATTTCCTGTTAGACAGTGTTAAGATTGGAGATAGATTTGAGGCTAATGGACCTGCAGGAGTATTTCGTTTTCAGCCGGTATTTCACAGCCGAAAATCACTTTTCCTTGCCGGAGGCAGCGGTATAACCCCATTTCTTTCAATGACAAGAGAAATTGTGGACGCTGCCCTTGACAGAGATGTAGTAATGCTTTACGGATGCCGCAGCAGCAAGGCTGCTCTTTATGACGAAGAGCTTAGAGCATACAGCGACAAATATCCTAATTTTAAATATCATCTTGTAGTTTCCGAAAAGGATGATTCTTGGAACGGAGAGACAGGTTTTATTGACCGGAATCTCATAAAGCGGCTTGTGCCCGATTATGCTCAGCGTACCTGTTATATATGCGGACCCCAGGTGATGAACGATTTTTGCAAAAAGGAACTCCTAGAGCTTGGACTTCCCGAAAAACAGATAAGAAGAGAAATGTTCGGCACAAGGCGTGATATTCAGAATGAACCGGGCTGGCCCTCAAATCTTACAGGTGATGAAGTGTTTAATGTAAAGATAGGAGAGAATGTCATCCCCGCAAAATCAGGAGAATCACTTTTAACGGCTCTTGAACGTTCGGGAGTTCGTATGAATGTATGCTGCCGTAGCGGAGAATGCAGTCTTTGCAGAGTCAAATTAGTTGACGGTAAAGTATTTCTGGCTAAGGGAGTACTGCAAAGATATGCAGACGAAAAATACGGATATATCCATTCCTGTAAGGCTTATCCTATAAGTGATCTGGAAATTATTATCTGAGATATTTGTCTTTAAACAGACATCTGATATTCACCGCAAAACAAAATTTTTGCGGTGAATATTTTTATGACAAAACCTTATAACAAAACTCGATATGCGCAAGAGATTTTTTAAACTGTTAACTATTAAAATCTTTTACATTACGCAGCTTTTATAGTATAATTTTAGAAAAGTACAGTATTATTACGCTTTGTTATTTATTTTGTTTACAAATTCGCCGTATTGGATATATTATTTTTGAAAGGACTTGAAGTTATGAAGGTGTATCCGATTTATCACAGCGGATTTTTTGTGGAATTGGAAGAGCATTATCTGCTATTTGACTATTATAAGGGTCAAATTCCTGAGCTGGATAGAGAAAAACCGCTGTATGTATTTGTATCGCACAATCACTATGACCACTATAACCCTAAAATTGAAAGTGTTACACAGCACTATAAAAACAGAAAATTCATAGTGAACGGTGTACATGACAGCAAATATATTTACGCTGATGTCAATGAAAAATTTTCTGTTGATGATGTTAATATAACTACGCTTAAATCTACCGATGAGGGAGTGGCTTTTTTAGTTGAGACCGAAGGCAGAACCATATATCATGCCGGTGATCTCCATTTGTGGTATTGGGACGACGACACAAAGGAAGAACGTCAGGATATGTATAACAGATATATGGCAGAGATAAAAAAGCTGGAGGAAAGAAATATTGACGTTGCTTTTCTGGTGCTTGACAGCCGTCAGAGTGATGATTATGCAATGTTAGGTTTGGATATTTTTAATAAGCTTACAAACACAAAGGCGATTTTTCCCATGCATTACAGCCATGATGAAGATTTAATGGAAAAACGTATAACTACAATGTCTCATAACAGCAATGTTATTAATACAAGGAGGTACAAATGTTATGAACTTTAAAATGGTGCATGAAAACTACAATGTAAGTTATCTTGAAAAATCTTTGAAATTTTATGAGGAGGCTTTAGGACTTCATGAGTCGAGAAGAATTGAAAACGAAAACTTTACAATTGTGTATGTGAAAAATGAAAGCAGCACCTTTGAACTTGAGCTGACATGGTTAAAAGATCATCCTCAGAAGTATGATTTAGGTGAATGTGAATTCCACCTTGCATTTGTTACGGATGATTACGAAGGCGCACACAAAAAGCACGAGGGAATGGGCTGCATCTGCTTTGAAAACAAAGAGATGGGGATTTATTTCATAGAGGACCCCGACGGATACTGGCTTGAAATTGTTCCGGATAAAAAGTAATTTGTTTGAAAATTCTTACAGATAAAGCTTTGAATTTATTTTACTTAATACACTTAAAGTCTATTAGTGATCTGCCAAAATGGCAGGTCATTTTTCTTTGCAGCAGGACAGGCAAAAACAAAATTTCCGTACATAAGATTTAACAAAGGAGGAAAAGCCTATGAAACAGAAATTTTTGCCTGTTGTGCATTGTCATTACGTAAATACCGAAAAATCTATTTCTGAAATTGTTGAAGAATCTTTTCGGCTGTATCTAAGTCGTATCCTTACAGTCACAGAAAATTCATTTGTACAATGTAAGCGATAAATGGTCACTTATCTCAGGAGGTATATAGTATGTACTTAGAGATAAGCAACCCAATAGATTACCATGTGGCTTTATACATCAGACTGTCAAAAGAAGATGAAAGTGCAGGAC
>CAUDRD010000159.1 GCA_958451705.1 uncultured Oscillospiraceae bacterium | reverse complement strand
CTGAAAGCGTTATCTACCACCAATAAGGTAGAAACGCTTTATTTTATGCGAATCCCTCTCTCTTGCCGTTGGCTCCTTTCGTGTAAGCGACCCTTGGTTCACCATCGGCAGCTTGAAAGTTTAATCTATCAACGTCAAACAGTAAACGTTTTACTGCTATTGAATCCTTCTTTCTTGCCGACGGTGATATTGGTTGTAAATGAGAAAGTTTTTATTTACTCTTTGGTTTTGCGATATATGTTCTAAATTTATTTTTACTTTAATTTAGAAGTAAAAGTTTGCCGTTACGACATAAAAACCAACTGTTCGCTCACCCGGCAGAAATGAGAGTAAGCAGTGCGCGAGCCTTGCGGCTTTTCGCATTGCACTTACTTTCTCGGAGAGCGAGGCGGACACGTCCGCTTTCAAGCCGTATACATAATCGCAATAATCAGGCAGCACATTCATATGCGTCTGAATTTAAATTTTTTCGCCAGATAAAAGCAGTGTGCAAATGCTCATTGCTTTTATTTTTTTGCGTGCGAATATACATCACGAAAAAGGCACGCAGAAAACTATTGTAAATTTCAACTGAAAAACTGCTGTGGTTTGTTTGAAACATAGAAGTTTTGCGAAAACTCAAAAAAATATTGCGGCTTAAAATTAAATGTGTTATTCTCTACATGGAAAAGTACGCATAAAAAGCACGCAAATTTAAAAAGCACGCACAACGATATAGGAGGAATATTTAAATGAAGTACATTGAATTTGACGAGAGCCGACCCCTTGACCTGGTGCTTCTCGGCCGTGTTGCAATCGACTTTAACCCCGCTTATAACGATCAGGTTAAAGAGGAGTTCAAACCTCTCAAAAAGGTACATATGTTTGAGATGTTTTTAGGCGGTTCTCCCGCAAACATCACCGTAGGCGTTACCCGTCACGGACTTAAAGCCGGCTTTATCGGCAAGGTTTCAGACGACCAGTTCGGCGAGTATGTTGTGGATTATTTCAACAACATCGGCGTTGATACATCACACATCACAAAATGCAAAAACGGAGAAAAGCTGGGCCTTACCTTTACTGAGATGCTTTCTCCCTCTGAGAGCAGCATCCTTATGTACCGCAACTGCATTGCCGACTTGCAGCTCCATGTTGACGACATTGACGAGGACTACATAAAGAGCGCAAAGGCAATCCTTATTTCAGGTACAGCTCTTGCACAGAGCCCCTCCCGTGAGGCTGCAATGAAGGCGGTTCTCCTTGCAAAGCGCAACAATACAAGAATAATTTTCGATATAGACTACCGTGCATATAACTGGGAAAACGATGATACAATTTCCATTTACTATTCCGCTGTTGCCAAGGAAGCCGATATTATCATGGGCTCCCGTGAGGAGTTTGACCTTACCGAAAAGCTTATTAAGCCCGGCATGACAGACGAAGAGTCAGCAGCCCTCTGGCAGAGCTACCACGCAAAAATCGTCGTTATTAAGCACGGCATGAAGGGTTCAACGGCTTACACCTGCGACGGACAGAAGTTTTCAATTAAGCCCTTCCCCGTTGAGGCAAGAAAAGGCTTCGGCGGCGGCGACGGATACGGTTCAGGCTTCCTTTACGGTCTTTACAGCGGCTGGGAGATTATCGACTGCCTTGAGTTCGGTTCAGCTGAGGCTTCAATGATGGTTAAGAGCAATAACTGCTCCGATTCACTTCCCGGACCCGACGAAGTCCGTGCATTTATTAAAGAAGAAAAAGAGAAGTACGGCGAAATGATCGCCCGTGTTTAATTAGGAGAGATAGATATGGCTGATACTATTCGTTTAACTACAGCTCAGGCAATTGTCAAATTTCTCGACAATCAGTATGTCTCAATGGACGGTGTTGAGACAAAATTTGTAGAGGGCTTCTTCACTATTTTCGGCCACGGCATCGCCGTAGGCTTAGGTGAGGCTCTTGACACAAACCCCGGTGACCTTCGTGTAATGCAGGGCAGAAACGAGCAGGGAATGTGCCACGCAGCAATTGCTTTTGCTAAGCAGAGCAACCGCAAGAGGATTATCGCCTGTGCTTCTTCAATAGGCCCCGGCGCCGCAAATATGGTTACTGCCTGTGCAACGGCAACGGTAAACAATATTCCTCTTCTTGTTTTCCCTTCGGATACCTTCGCTTCACGTCAGCCCGACCCGGTGCTCCAGCAGCTTGAGCAGAGCAACAGCCTTGCTACAACTACAAACGATGCATTTAAGCCCGTTTGCAAATACTGGGACCGTGTCTGCCGTCCCGAGCAGGTTATGACCGCCCTTATTAACGCAATGAGAGTGCTTACAGATCCTGCTGAAACAGGAGCCTGCTGTATAGCTCTTCCTCAGGACGTTGAGGGTGAATCTTACGACTATCCCGAATATTTCTTTAAAAAGCGTGTACACCGCATTACCCGTCCCGTAGCAGTAGACGAGGAGCTTGAGGATTTGGCCGAGGTGCTTTCACAGGCTAAAAAGCCCCTTGTTATCGTAGGCGGCGGAGTTAAATATTCAGATGCTGGGGAGACAGTTGAAAACTTCTGCGAGGAATTCCATATCCCCTTCGGCGAGAGCCAGGCAGGTAAAAGCGCATGTAAGTCCAGCCACCCCTATTGCCTTGGCGGTATCGGCGTTACAGGTACACTTGCCTCAAACGTAATCGCAAAGGATGCCGACGTTGTCCTTGCAATCGGTTCACGTCTTTCAGACTTTACTACAAGCTCAAAGCACCTGTTCCAGAATGAGAACGTTAAGTTCCTCACTATAAATAACAACCGTTACCACGCATATAAAATGGATGCCGTAAAAGCTGTAGGCGATGCAAAGGTAACTCTCGAAGCCCTCTCTGAAAAGCTCCGTGAGAGAAAGTATGTTTCCTCTTACAGCGGAGAAATTGAGGCAGCTAAAAAGGCATGGGACGAAGAGTGGGACCGCCTTTCTGAAATCGCTTACACTGGCGAGGACTTTGAGCCTATTGTAAAGGCCCGTGACCCCAGAACAATTCCGGAGTTCGTAAAGCTTACGGACGGAAAAATCACTCAGACAGCCGCCCTTGCAGCTATCAATAAGACAATAGATAAAGACGCTACTATAATCACCGCCGGCGGTTCACTGCCCAGCTGTATGCAGCGTATGTGGCGCACCGATAAGCGGGGAGGCTATCATGCCGAGTACGGATATTCCTGCATGGGCTATGAAGTGGCGGCAACCTTAGGCGTTAAGTTTGCTGAGCCCGATAACGAAGTTTACTGCGTAGTAGGCGATTCAAGCTTCCAGATGCTCCACAGCGAAATCATGACCATTATGCAGGAGCGTAAAAAGGTCAATATCCTGATTTTCGACAACTGCGGTTTCGGCTGCATCAATAACCTTGAAATGAATAACGGTATCGGAAGCCTTGCAACTGAGTTCCGTTACACCGACGGCAAAAAGCCCACAGGGGACCTTATCCCCGTTGACTATGCAAAAATCGGTGAGGGCTACGGACTTAAAACCTACACCTGCAAGACTATCCCGGAGCTTGTTGCAGCTTTGGAGGACGCTAAAAAGCAGAATATAGCTTGTCTTTTCGACCTTAAAGTAATCCCCAAGACTATGACTGACGGCTATGAGTCATGGTGGAACGTGGGCATTGCCACAACCTCCGTAAAAGAGAGCGTTCGTGAAGCCTGCGAGGATGTTATGGCAGGCCGCAGAGAGTCAAGACAGTATTGATAAGGAGTAATTGAAATGGGTAAAGTATTCGGTTATCCTGAATTTGATGCAAACGGCGAACAGATTCTGACAACCTATGACAATGAATATAAAGCTATGATGATGGACATTCGTGTCTATCGCATGAAAGCGGGGGAGAAGCGCAGCTTCTGCCGTAAGGGCGAAGAGGTTGCGGTACTGCTCCTTTCGGGAAAAATCACATATAAATGGGAGGATAACTCTCAGACCGTAAGCCGTAAGGACGTCTTTACGGAAGGCCCCTGGTGCGTACACGTATGCACCGGCAAAGAGGTTACGGTAGAAGCTGAAAGTGACGCCGAAATCCTTGTTCAGTGTACTAAAAACGAAAAGGAATTTGAAAGCAAAATTTACTGTCCCGAGGATGCTCCCTGGGGTTATTCCTGCAAAGGGAAATTCGGCAATGTGGCAAAGCGCCGTGTAAATACAATTTTCGACCACGATATAGCGCCCTATTCCAATATGGTTTTAGGCGAGGTCCTCAACGACAGGGGCAACTGGTCGGGATATCTTCCCCACCGTCATCCCCAGCCGGAAACCTACTATTTCAAGTTTGACCATCCCGAGGGCTTCGGAGCAAGCTTTGTGGGAGATCAGGTTTTCAAAAGCACAGACGGCAGCTTTTCCGCAATTCCCGGCGGAGAGCTTCATCCCCAGGCTGTGGCCCCCGGCTATCAG
>CAUDRD010000158.1 GCA_958451705.1 uncultured Oscillospiraceae bacterium | reverse complement strand
CTGGCAGGCTCCACCTGCTCTACTGCTTCCTGCGGTTTTGCAAAGAATCTGCGGCATGATATGTTTTACGCAATTCAGAAGTATTCATTTGAAAACATTGACAAATTTCTTACTTCGTCACTGGTAACACGTATGACAACCGATATAACCAACGTACAAAATGCGTTTATGATGGTTATCCGTACAGCAATCAGGGCTCCGTTAATGCTGATATTTGCATTTATTATGGCTTTCATAATGGGCGGAAAAATGGCTACGATTTTTTTAATTGTAGTTCCCCTTTTAGGATTTGGCCTTTCATTTATAATTTATAAAACAATTCCCCTATTTAAAAAGGTCTTTAAAAAATACGATAACCTTAACAGTTCCATTCAGGAAAACATCAAGGCAATGCGTGTTGTAAAATCATTTGTACGAGAGGATTACGAACAGGAAAAGTTCAACTATGCCGCAGAAGATGTATGCAACGATTTCACAAAAGCTGAAAGAATTCTTGCTCTTAATAACCCGTTAATGCAGTTTTGCATGTACGCAGTCATGGTTTTTGTTCTTTCCTTCGGCTCATATACAATAATCACTTCACGAGGACTTGACCTGGATGTAGGACAGTTTTCATCTCTGCTCACTTACAGCTTTATGATGCTCAGCAGTCTTATGATGCTTTCAATGATTTTCGTTATGATAACTATGGCTGGAGAATCAAGCAAGCGTATTGTTGAGGTATTATCCGAAAAAAGTACCCTTACTAATCCGGAAAATCCCGTATATGATGTTGCAGACGGCTCCATATCCTTTGAAGACGTAAGCTTCAAATACTCCAAAACAGCTAAAAGAATGGCACTTTCCGATATCAATTTACAGATAAAATCAGGCGAAACCATCGGCATCATCGGCGGAACAGGTTCCTCAAAATCTTCTCTTGTTCAGCTTATATCACGTCTTTATGACGCAACGGAAGGTGTTGTAAAAGTCGGTGGTGTAGACGTAAGGGACTATGACATTGAATCGCTCAGGAATAAAGTTGCCGTTGTTTTACAGAAAAACATTTTGTTCTCAGGAACCATAAAAGAAAACCTTCGCTGGGGCAATAAAGAGGCTACTGACGAAGAACTGATAAGCGCCTGCAAGCTCGCTTGTGCCGACGAATTTATATCTCAATTTCCCTTGGGATATGATACATACATAGAACAGGGTGGCGCTAACGTTTCCGGCGGACAGAAACAGCGTTTGTGCATAGCAAGAGCCCTTCTTAAGAAACCGAAGATTCTCATTTTGGACGACTCCACCAGTGCTGTTGATACCAAAACAGACGCAAGCATAAGAAAGGCAATGCGCGAATTTATTCCTGAAACTACAAAAATTATCATCGCTCAGCGTACAGCCTCGGTTGAAGATGCCGACAGAATTATTGTTATGGATAAGGGAACTATAAACGCAATCGGCACACATGCTGAGTTGCTGGTTAATAATAAGATTTATCGTGAAATTTATACCTCACAGAACAAGGCAGGTGATCAGCTTGAAGACTAAGACTACCAAAAGCAAAAAAGGAACTGTTGGACGACTTATTAAAACCATATTCGGCTTCTATCCGGTACTTTTGCCGGTAACCGTTGCCTGTATTGTTTTTAACGCAATTGTAAGCTCTATCCCCTCTGTTTTCATGCAAAACATAATCTCAGTCGTCGAAAGCAGCTGGAAAACCGGAAACTGGAACGGTGTAAAATCACAGATAATCACATTTGTATGTATACTTGCCGGATTTTATATTTTATCTCTTATTTCAGGTTTTACTTTTAACCAGTTAATGGCTGTAATCACCCAGGGCACCCTGAAAAAGATGCGTGAAAAGATGTTTGGCGGTATGCAGCGTCTTCCAATTAAGTATTTCGACACTAATAATCACGGCGATATAATGAGCCATTATACTAACGATATAGACACTCTTCGCCAGTTAATTTCTCAAAGCTTCCCCCAACTTCTCGTTTCAGCTATCACTGTCACCACCGTTTTTTGCATTATGGTCTACTACTGTCTGTGGCTTACTCTTGTGGTAGTCCTCGGCGTTGCAATAATGTTTTATCTGATAAAGAAAATCGGCGGCAACTCTGCAAAATATTTCTTCCGTCAGCAGGCTGCACTTGGTACAGTGGAAGGTTTTGTGGAAGAGATGATGAACGGTCAAAAAGTTATTAAGGTTTTCTGCCATGAAGAAGAAAGCGGAAAAGATTTTGATAAGCTTAACGATAAACTTTTTGAAGAATCTGAAAGAGCTAATAAGTACGCAAACATTCTCGGCCCAATCCTCAATAACATAGGAAATGTCTTATATGTGGTCGTAGCTATTGTAGGAGGCATACTTCTCATTTCAAAGGTGCCAAACGTAAGCGTTTCCGGTCTTGCAATCAGCATAAGCATCGTAGTACCATTCCTTAATATGACAAAGCAGTTTGCAGGAAATATAGGACAGGTTTCCCATCAGGTAAATGCCGTTGTTATGGGTCTTGCCGGAGCTGAGCGTATTTTTGAGCTTGCCGATGAAGAGCCTGAGCAGGATGAAGGATATGTTACACTGGTAAACGCAAAGGAAGAAAACGGACAGCTTATTGAATGTGCTGAACGTACAAAAACCTGGGCGTGGAAGCATCCCCACAGTGACGGAACCGTTACATATACAAAGCTTACGGGAGACGTTCGACTTTTTGATGTAGACTTTGAATATGAAGAAGGTAAACCCGTTCTCCATAACATAACCCTTTATGCAAAACCGGGACAAAAAGTAGCTTTTGTCGGTGCAACAGGTGCCGGTAAAACTACTATTACAAACCTCCTTAACAGATTCTACGACATAGCCGATGGTAAAATAAGATATGACGGCATAAACATCAATAAAATCAAAAAGAGCGATTTACGTCACTCCCTCGGTATCGTTCTTCAAGATACTAACCTCTTCACCGGAACGGTAATGGACAACATTCGTTACGGAAAACTCGATGCATCCGACGACGAGTGCATCGCTGCAGCAAAGCTTGTAGGTGCCGATGACTTTATTACCCGACTTCCTCAGGGATATGACACTCCTCTCACTGGTAACGGAGCAAATCTTTCACAGGGTCAGCGTCAGCTTCTTTCAATTGCCCGTGCCGCTGTTGCAGATCCTCCAGTTATGATTCTCGATGAGGCAACCTCTTCAATTGATACACGAACCGAAGCAATTGTTCAGAGAGGTATGGATGCACTTATGGAAGGAAGAACGGTTTTCGTTATCGCTCATCGTCTTTCCACCGTAAAAAATTCCGATGTCATTATCGTACTTGACCATGGCAGAATCATTGAGAGAGGTACACATGATGACCTGCTTAAAGAAAAAGGTCAGTACTACCAACTTTATACAGGTGCCTTTGAACTTGAATAAAGTAAGTTGAAAATTTTATAATACTATACAACTTGTATATCAGATTAAAGCTTATAACAAAATCTTGACTTTTTTTCAAAAAGTTGTATACTTAAAGTACAGCGTGTAGCAAAACTGCGTAAATCCAGTTGTTTGCTACACGCTTTTTAATTTTGGCGTCATATTTTTAAGTATCACCTTTGACTGCCAGAAGGAGGTGAGCGAATGAAACGGGTAAAAGCTGCCTGCATATGCCAGACACTGCATTTTATGCTCAAAGAAGAACTTGGACATAAATTTGCAGCTGAGCAGGTTAAAGAGGAAGTTGAGCACTATAAACAGTCGCTCGACAGAAAACATACTCAATACAGAATCGTCGAGGAAACTGTGCAGCCTGATGATTCAATCATCCTGAAGGTCATCAAACAATATAATCAGAGTCCTGTCGGAAATTATCTTAACTGACAGAAATAATGCGTGTAGCGTAAAGCGTAAATCCAGCTTTCGCTGCACGTTATTTTTTGCTTATTTATGGGAGGAAACTAATTTGGAACAGAAAGCAAACACATTTCTTGAAACAGAAAAAATCAGCAAACTCATGAGAAAATACTCAATTCCCTGCATAATTTCTCTGTTGGTAGCTGCTCTATATAATATAGTCGATCAAATTTTCATAGCTAACGCCGATTATCTCGGATCATACGGAAATGCCGCAAATACCGTTGTTTTTCCGCTGACAGTTGTAGCGTTGGCAATAGCAGTTATGATCGGCGACGGATGCTGTGCTTTCGTAAGCATAAGCCTTGGTGCAAACGAAAAGGATAACGCACATAAAAGCATCGGAAACGCCGTTGTACTGTGTATAATTTCAAGTGTAGTCTTAACTATACTGTACCTTATTTTTCAAGATCAAATTCTTACGGTGTTCGGCGGAAAAGTAAATGAAGCAACCTTCAAATATTCAAAAGAATACTTTTTTTGGATAACACTCGGTATCCCCTTTTATATGTTTGGTCAAGCG
>CAUDRD010000157.1 GCA_958451705.1 uncultured Oscillospiraceae bacterium | reverse complement strand
ATAATATTAAATTTCTTATATAAAAACATATGTTTAAATGGAATTTATTATAAATATTAATATCTCTGAAAGCGGCATAGACGGTACGGTCAGCCGAAAAAGAGATTGTCGGAGGAAAAAGAAATGAGAGTAATAATTGCCGGTTGCGGTAAAGTTGGCGCAACAATTGCAGAACAGCTTAACAGTGAGGGTCATGAAATAGTTGTTATTGACCCTAATCCGGAAGCTTTTCGTTCTCTTGTGTCTGAAAACGATGTTTTAGGTATTGTGGGAAACGGAGCCGTAAACAGCGTTCAGGAAGAGGCAGGTGTGGAGCAGAGCGATCTGTTTATTGCCGTTACGCCGTCGGACGAGCTAAACCTTCTCTGTTGCCTTATAGCTAAGAAAACCGGTAATTGCAAAACAATAGCCCGTGTAAGAAATCCTGATTATCTATCTTCACGTTCGTTTATTAAAGAAAAGCTTGGTCTTTCTATGATAATTAACCCTGAAAGAGCTGCAGCAAAGGAAATTGCAAGACTTCTTAAATTTCCGTCGGCAATAGAGGTGGACACTTTCTCAAAGGGCAGAGTAGAACTGCTTAAAGTATGTATCCCTGAGGGCTCCTCTATTGCAGGTATGGCGGTTTCCAAAGCGAGATCTGTTTTTACAAATAAGCTCCTGATATGTATAGTGCAAAGAGGCACAGATACGATTATTCCCGACGGAAACTTCGTCCTTGAGGTTGGGGACAGAATTTCCATAATCGCCCCTCACAATCAGGCCGCTCTGTTTATGAGAAAAGCAGGGGTCAAATTCAACACTGTCAAAGACGTAACAATAATTGGCGGAGGAAAGATGGCCTATTATCTTGCCCGTGAGCTTATAAGCGTAGGTATAAACGTAAAAATTATTGAAATGGATAAACAGCGCTGTGAAAAGTTAAGCGAGCTTTTGCCGAAAGCTATGATAATTTGCGGCGACGGTACCGATCAGCAGCTGCTTGTTGAAGAAGGCGTGTTTAATGCCGGAGCAGTGGCGCTGCTTACTGATATTGACGAAGAAAACATAATGCTTTCTCTGTGTATCGGTTCTTCATCAAAAGCAAAGATTATAACTAAAGTAAACCGAATTAAATTCAGCGAGCTTATAAGCGGAATGCCAATAGGCAGCGTAGTCTGTCCGAAACATATAACTGCCGAAAGTATTTTGAGTTATGTACGAGCCATGCAGAACTCTTTCGGAAGCAATGTACAGACTCTTTACAGACTGGAAAACAACAAGGTAGAAGCTCTTGAATTTTTTGTAAGAGCGGAGTCGGATGTGGTAGGTATTCCCCTTGAAAAGCTTAACATCCGTCCGAATCTTCTTGTTTCGAGCATTATCAGGGGAAATGAAATTATAACTCCGTCAGGTAAGGATTCAATAAAGATAGGTGATACAGTTATAGTTGTCACTACTGAAACGGGACTTAATGACCTTACGGATATTGTAGATGAACAGTAAAACTGTTAATTTTTACATTCAGCAGAGGAGAAGTAAGTTGTCATGAACCGAAAAATGGTATTGTTTTTGCTCGGCAGAGTTATGCTTACAGAAGCAGCTCTTATGCTTTTGCCGTGCCTTGTGGCTGTTATATATAAAGAAGAAAGTGGAATCTGGTTTTTCCCCGCTATATTTGTCGCTTTAGCTATAGGTGTTATTTTTTCTGCTAAACGTCCGGCTAATCACGCTTTTTATGCTAAAGAGGGCTTTATAACTGTTGCATTGAGCTGGATTTTGATAAGTGCCGTAGGAGCATTGCCCTTTTATATGTCCGGAGAAATACCCTCATATACCGATTCACTTTTTGAAATGGTATCAGGTTTTACCACTACCGGAGCGAGCATTTTAAAAAATGTTGAGGCACTTTCTAAATGTATGCTTTTCTGGAGAAGTTTTTCTCACTGGATCGGTGGTATGGGCGTTCTTGTATTCCTTCTTGCAATAATCCCTCCAAGCGGCGGATACAGCATGAACCTTATGAGAGCTGAAAGCCCCGGACCTTCAGTAGGTAAGCTTTCCCCTAAAATAAGTACAACTGCTAAAACCCTTTACGGAATTTATTTTGCACTTACTGTTGTTGAATTTGTGCTTTTGTGTTTGGGAGATATGCGTACTTTTGATGCCCTTCTTATCTCATTCGGTACAGCGGGTACAGGTGGTTTCTCTGTATTAAATACAGGACTCGAAAGTTACAGTGCATATATCCAAGTGGTCGTAACTGTATTCATGATACTTTTCGGAGTTAATTTTACAGTATATTTTTATCTTTTCTACGAGAGAAACATAAAGAAAGTTTTAAAAAATGAAGAGCTGCGCTGGTACATAATAATTATTGTTACAAGTGTCGTTCTTATAACTTTAAACGTTTCATCCATGTATGACTCGATTTTTGAGGCATGGCACCAGGCTGCGTTCCAGGTCGGTTCAATTATAACCACAACAGGTTTTGCCACCACCGACTTTAACCTTTGGCCTGAGTTTTCGAGAGTGCTGCTAATTATTTTGATGTTCTTCGGAGCCTGTGCGGGAAGTACCGGCGGCGGATTTAAAATTTCCCGTGTAGTTCTTCTTGTAAAAACTATGATCAGAGAATTCGGACATATTATGCATCCAAGCAGTGTTAAGGTGGTCACCCTTGACGGAAAAAAGATTGAACACAGCGTAGCCCGTTCTCTGACAGCCTTCTTTGTGGCATATGTTCTCGTTATGGGTCTTTCCGTGCTCCTCGTTTCAGGGGATGGCTTTGATTTTACTACTAATGTGTCGGCGGTTATGGCGACGCTTAACAATATCGGGCCCGGACTTGAAGTAGTCGGACCTATGGGAAATTACAGCGGCTTCAGTATTTTTGCCAAATATGTACTTATTTTCGATATGCTGGCCGGAAGGCTTGAACTTTTCCCAATGCTTATGCTGTTTGTTCCGAGAGCTTGGAAAAAGCAGTAAAAATTTTATTTTCAATCTAAGATTTGCGGACAAACTTCCCTTTTTAGCGTCTTTATTTTTGTAAAGCGATAAGAAGGGAGAGTTTATATGGTTCTTGAAAATATGGCCGTCTGCGATTTAAGATGTGTTAAAGATGCAGATTTGGCCGGAAAAATAGAAGAAATCAAAAATGTAGGGCTGTTAATATTGCCTGACGATGCAAATTGCGATATTAGTAAAACTTTTGAAAACATAAAGAGAACAAATGTGGCCTCCGAAATACAGGCGGGAAAAAACGAAAGACTGCTTTGGTGTATTTTAAGGGGATGTGCTGAATTTAGGATGAAGTACTGGATTTTTAAAAATAAAAACGGGACAAATACTTTTTAAATCCGTCTTTATATTATGAAACAGCAAGAAAGGGGAATCGGTTATGAAATACAAGAATATGGTTATCTGCGACTTAAGGCATCTCAACAATGCGGAGGTTATAAGGGAGATTGAGGAAATTAAAAACGTAGTGCTTCTTATTCTTCCTAACGATGCGGATGATGCAGTTAAAAACGCTTTCGGAAAAGTAAAGCAAAAACGAATAGTTTCAACTGTATATGTGGGTAAAGACACTGAGGTAGGTACAATTAACGGCGAGGCAATTATTAACCCTCCTATGAAAGAGAAGGTATACATCGTAAACGGCAAAGCCTATGTTGCGCCGCTGGGAGGCAAAAAGATAAAGGTTGTTGTAAACGGTGAAATGATAGCAAGCGAAAGAGACCTTGAAGAGGGCAATATCGAAATTATTTCAGTTAACGGAAAAGTGCGTTACGACGACTATGATCGCATTGTAGATATCGGAGATAATACATCGGTTGATCCTGAAATTTTCTTGGAAGGCAAGCCTTTGGTAGTTACAAAAGGGCTTACATTCGTACCAAAACTTCCCGAAAACGCCTGCGGAATTATTGCCGGAAGCTGTGTTGCCAATAACGACATAAAAAAATCCAACGTCCGTACCACAGGAGGAGTAATATACACAGACTGTGCAAACATTTTAGTCAGGGACTTTGGAGAGAAAATCAAAATCGACAGAGAGATGCTTTCTTTTATTGAGGGTAAAATGTCTGTAATGGCTAAGAAAATTGAAATATCACACTCTGTCACAGGCGAAGAGCTTTTAGATAAAATTGTAGCAATGAAATGCAGTGAACTTGAAGCTCATTCAAAGAACAGAGCAGCAGCTTTGCTCATTAAGCTTTAAATGTTATGGGAGCAGAGGAAAACAAGCTTTTTGAAAGCTTATATGAAAAATGGTTTTCGCCGGTGTTTGCATATTTTTCAGTGTGCCTGGGAAGTGACTGTGCCGAAGAGCTTTCGCAGGAAACTTTTATGCGGGTGTGGACAAAGTGCTTTCAGTCTCCTCCGGACAATTGGCAGGCCTGGATTTTCAGAATAGCGGTAAACCTTAAGAATGATTTT
>CAUDRD010000156.1 GCA_958451705.1 uncultured Oscillospiraceae bacterium | reverse complement strand
TGGCAAAGCTAAAAAATCAAAAAGCCTGAACTTTTCGTTCAGGCTTTTAATGATCTGTAGGGCTGTTAAATTATAAGCTTTCCGGTTAAAATCAGTGAACTGCTCTTTTAGTTAGCAGTCTGAAAATTTAAGTTATTCCCAGTTAATAACGCAATCCTCTATGGGCTGGCCGTTATAGGTGGGATACCAGTTTTTGCCCAGCTTAATATTCTTCTCAGCATTATAAACGTTCAGTTCCTTCATGCCTGAGCAGTTAAAGAAGGCATATTCGTCTATCTCCTTTATTGTGGCTGG
Organism: uncultured Oscillospiraceae bacterium; assembly: GCA_958451705.1. Lineage (GTDB taxonomy): Bacteria > Bacillota > Clostridia > Oscillospirales > Acutalibacteraceae > UMGS263. The sequence continues at coordinate 4,132 of CAUDRD010000156.1, read as the reverse complement.
GATGGTTGCGGTTTTGACAAGCTCGCAATATGCAAATGCATCCTTGCCGATAAACTCGAGATTTACGGGCAGGTCAAGCTTTGTCAATGCGCTGCAGCGGTGAAAAGCCTTTTCTTCAATGAAAGTAACCGTATCAGGCATTTCAATATCATCAAGATAGTAACACTTGTAAAATGCCTTTGAACGTATTGTTTCGACGCCGTATGGAATTACATAGCTTGTAGTGTTCTGAGCTTCACCGTATTTGTTGAACTTGATATTTTTAGCCGACGGATAGTAAACCAGAGTTTTCATATCCTTTGTAAAAAGTATTCCGTCAACAGATGTAAAATACGGATTTTCCTCGTCAACGACAAATTCCACAAGACGCTGATTGTTCGTCATGGACCAGGTTCCGATTTCACGAACATTTTTGCCGATAGTTATTTTTGTAAGGGATTCAGCATTGAACAAGCTAAAATCTGCAATTTCCGTTACGGGATAGCCGTCAATTTCATCGGGAACGGTTATTTCGGTTCTGACGGTAGAGTCCGTGTATCCTGTAATTTTAACCTCGTTGTTTTCTATTACATATTCAATTTGTGATTCGGTTTTCTGTGTACATCCGGCAAAGGATGCTGCAACAATGGCAATAACACACAGGAAACATAATATTCTTTTCACGTTCTTCATTCTGCAACCGCCTCCTTTACTGTCTCTAAACCGGATTCAGCCTTTGCTGCGGCTTCTCTCGCTGCGATTTCCGCTACACAGTCATCGTGCATTTTCTTTGTGTAGTTATAGAACAGGAAGGGAAGTGTTGAAAGAATAAGACCTGTTACTGTAAGGATAACATGGATGTTCATAACATTAAGGAATATTGTTTCGTCAAAGAGAACATCCCAGTCTGAGGTGTATCCGACTTTTGCGAAAAGCCACGGTGAAACAAGACCCAACAGTGTGACGATGGGTGTTGTAAACCAGTTGAATATACTCTGAATATTATCCGCTCTTTCTCCTGTTTTCCACTGATGATAGTCAAGCACGTCAGCAGTAAGGTTGTTTGCAATACCGTTACTTGCTGCTGAGAAAGCGGAACGGATGAAGATAAACAAAATAAGAAGCGGCACGCTTTGAAGCTTCAAAGCAATGAGATAGCAAGCGGTTACGGCCGCCCATATAGAACGCATAAAGATAATACAGGTTCTCTTTTCAAATTTCTTAATCAAAACAGGTGTAAGCAGGTTTCCGATAACGCTTGTAACGCCGAAAATGCCTAAGAAACCGATAATCCATTCAATTCTCATCTGGTAGATGAAAATGTAGTTAATTACGCCATCTGACAAAGCATTCCACAAGTTGAACATGGTTGCAATGTTGATAATCCAGAAGTATTTATTGGACAAAAGCAGCTTTGCGCTGTGCTTAAAGTCAACCTTGGGAGTAATCTCGGTATTTGCGGCAACTCTCTCCTTAACCTTAGCAAATGATAAGCCGAGAATAACGCCGATAGCCGAGAAAATGGGGATAAATACCTTGTAGGAGGTAATTGAAAGATATCCGCCTGTTGAAACAATCAAAATCGGGAAAACAATTCTGAAAATGGAACGAAGGAAACCAAGGAAGATGTTTCCGATTGAATAGTACTTCTGTCTCTCAACCATATTGGGGGAAATAAGTCCGACAATGGGAGAGGCTGTATCATAGTACAGAGCTGAAAATCTGTTTCTGAGTGTTACAAGGAAGTGCAGAATAACAATCTTGGTAGTGTAATCAAGTGTCGGCGGTACGAATACCATAGCGGTTGTGATAAGGGCAATCGGCACACCGTAAATCATCATAAAGGGCTTATAGCGTCCGTACTTTTTGCAGAGCTTTGAACGCAGGAACCAGTTAACAAGTCCACCAACACCCATTATTGTGAGCATATTACCGATAATCTGGGGAAGACCTTTGATAATGGACTCAAAGGGCTCCGACGGAATGAAATAGAAGCCGACACCTATAAGGGCACAGACAATATATGCCGTTGCGGCAGTTTTCGCTTTTTTCTTATTGAGGTGTCCCAGGTTTTCGAAAATCGTCATTGAAATTGATTCAATGTACAAAGTTAGATACTTTACAATAAGGCCTATGAAAGCGATAACAGTAAAGTCCATGAGCTTGATTTCCATGATTGAACCACAGAAATATCCGCTTGCAAAAGAAACAACGTCATTACACAGATATGTAAAACTGCATATTCCCATAGTACCGAAGCAATAGGAAAGGAATTCCTTAAGATTCGTGTACTCTCCTTTTGCAGGAGTGTCCCATCTCTCTTTTACATAAGCAATGCCCTGCATCGCTTTTTCTTTAACATTAAATTTCAATTAAATACCCCCTAAACAAGTTTTATGTCCCTGCAAATAACAAGTTAATTTAAATCTATCCCAAACAATATGGAGCTTTATCCTAAAATTACAAAGCTCTCTATGTGGTTCCCATAAGAAACCGCATTGGAATAGTCCAAAATGTGCATTTAAACAGGCCGCACAAAGCCAGGATAAAACCGAAAATGTTACTTTTCAAGAAGTATTACGTTCCAGCTGAAGGGCTTTAAGCTTGCGGTAAGCTTTGTGCCGTCCATATCAGGCAGTTCATTTTCATGGGGCTTTACAAAGGGATTTTCAAATCCGTTGAGATCCCCTACCTTATAGCCGTCCATGGAGATAAACTTACTGGGCTTGTAGCCTTCAAAGTCCATAAGGTTAACGTCAAGTACCACGTTTTCATCAAGTGATCTATTGACGCAGAACAGTGCGATTTTCTCGTTTTCCTCATCATATGTAGCAATGGACTCAATATAGGGAACGTCGGTAAATTTCTTAGTGTCATGCTTCGGGCTGCTGATAATGGGATTAAGGGCAACGCCTCTGCCGAAATTGCTCATATGCTCAAAGGGATAGAAAATTGTCTGTTTGAACACTCCGCCGCCGGTCTTTGTGAAAATAGGTGCAATTACGTTTACAAGCTGCGCAAGGCACGCAACCTTAACTCTGTCACAGTGACGCAGAAGAGTAATCAGCATTGAACCTACAACAAGAGCGTCTTCGAAAGTATAAATATCTTCAAGAATGTCCGGAGCCATAGACCATTTTTCTATTGGATTTGTACGGGCGTGATACCATACGTTCCACTCGTCAAAGGAAAGGTTGATGACTTTCTTTGACTTCTTTTTGGCCTTTAAGTAGTCGCATATGCACAATACAGAATGGATAAACTCATCCAGCTCCATACTCTGCGCCAGGAAAGACTCGATATCATTATCGTTATTGCCGTAGTACTGGTGAAGGGAAACGTAATCGACGCTGTCGTAAGCGATATCAAGAGATGTGGCTTCCCATTCGCCAAAGGTTTTTGAGTGTCTGCTGGAGGAGCCGCAGAGAACGGTTTCGATGGTGTTATCCGTCCACTTCATTACCTTAGAGGCCTCAAGGGCAACTCTTCCGTACTCAGTAGCGGTTTTTGCACCCATCTGCCAGGGTCCGTCCATTTCATTGCCCAGGCACCATAATTTTACGTTCCAGGGCTTTTCATAGCCGTGGGATTTTCTCAAATCGGAATAGGCTGTTCCGCCTTCATGGTTTGTATATTCAACAAGATTTCTGGCTTCCTCCGGACCCCTTGTACCCAGGTTAACTGCCATCATGCACTCGGTATTTGCTTTTTTACACCATTTCATAAACTCGTTTGTTCCGAAATAGTTAGGTTCGGTAGTTTCCCAAGCCAAATCAAGTCTTTTAGGTCTTTTTTCAACGGGGCCGACACCGTCTTCCCAGTTATAGCCGGAGACGAAATTTCCTCCGGGATAACGGACAACGGGAACATTAAGCTCTTTTACAAGGTTAATTACGTCACGTCTAAAGCCGTCCTCATCGGCAGTCTCATGACCTGGTTCGTAAATGCCGCCGTAAACTGCTCTTCCCAGGTGTTCGATAAAAGAGCCGTAAATTCTCTTATCAATTTCACCGATTTTAAATTCCTTTGCAAGCGTAATTTTTGCTTTCATAAAAAACCCCCATCTGTTATACAGCGTATAAATTAAAATCTATTTTTGCTCAATTGATTTTTTAGCAGTAAAATTACCGTTAATCCCTTTTCAGTTTTAAAA
>CAUDRD010000155.1 GCA_958451705.1 uncultured Oscillospiraceae bacterium | reverse complement strand
AGACGGGTAAGAAAATCAACTTTTCCCACTATCATATGGGGGATTATCACAATTTTATACTGCGAAAAATCTCTGTCGGCAGGGATTACGTCAACTGTTTTGTTTACATCATAGAAAAGCTTGTGATAGCGTTTCATCTCGTTTTCACAGTCAAGGAGTATGCTTTGCTGCTGTATGCGGAAGGATGCAAGGGAGTCGTAATCGTAGACGATGCATACGTCGCTCTTTATGGGAGAGGAAAGCACATCCTCGTACTTTTTAGCTTCGCCGAAAAAGCTCTGAACCTCGTAGAAGCGGCGCCTCTTTACGTTGTCCGGGTCTAAAATTCCGTAGCAGAACTGCTCTGCTCCCTTAGTGGCTCCCCTGTAACGGAAATACATAAGCCCGTCGCAGCCCCTTGCCATACCCTGCCAGCTCCACATTTTTGCCTGATTTGGTCGTGGCAGAAATCCTGTAATATCGTGTCCCTGGGCTCCCATTATAGCCTCGGTTATCCAGAAGTTTTCCCCTTTAAGTCCCCTTATATAGTCAAGGCCGAAAGCTATTTCGTTAGGGGCAATGGGATGTTTTTGTCCGCCCCAGACGGGATAGTTGTTAAAGGCCACTTTATCAAGGGAGGAAGCCACCTTTGAATAATCAACGTGTTTTCCGAGACCTCCGCCGGGGAAATCGTGCATTATCACAGCGTCGGGAATGATGCTTTTAATTATTTCACTTTGCATTTCGGCAAAGCTCTCAATATTTTGGCTGCAAAATCTCTCAAAATCAAGGCGCAACGCTGGGTTATGGGTGGTGATTGTAGGTGCCGGAAGGGGAATTTCGTCAAAGGAATTGTATTCCTGGCTCCAAAAGGCGGTGCCGTAGGTTTCGTTAAGTAGATCTATATTTCCTTTAAATTTAGCTTCAAGAAATGAATCGAATGCTTTTCGGCAGTTTTCGCACCAGCATACGTCGCTGCCCTCATGACCAAGTTCATTGTCGATTTGCCAGGCGACAATGGCTTTTTCATTTTTATAATGAAGGGCAAGCTCTGTCACTATTTTTTCACAGTAGCTTCTGTAAACGCTGCTGCTCAAGCAGTAGACGTGACGGCCGCCGAAAGTGCGCTTGGTCCCGTCCTGGAACTCCGAAAGAGTTTCGGGATGTTTTTTTGCAAGCCAGGCAGGCATTGTAGCGGTGGGTGTGCCAAAAATAACTTTAAGTCCCTTAGCCTTAGCCTTTTCTATCACTTTATCGAAGAAGGAGAAATCATACTCTCCCTCATTTTTTTCCATAAGGTGCCATGCAAATTCGCCTATTCTTATAACGTTTGAGCCCAGCTCAAGAATACGGTCCATATCCTCATCCATGAGCTTTTCATCCCACTGTTCGGGATAGTAATCGACGCCGAAAAGCATTTCAATTCTCCTTTCCAAATTATTTTGTCTCTATTTGCTCTTTTTCTTCGCCTCTGAGCACTGCGAGAACATGGTGATAAAATTCGTCGTTAAGCTTATAGCCTTTCTTGTAAACTACAAGGCAGAGAAGAGAGAGAATTGCGGGAATAACTATCATTATGATTCTCATTCCTGCTATTGTGCCGGCTCCCTGAACCTGGTTTGCCTCGAATCCGATAGCTTTAAGTCCGACACCTGAAATAAGTCCGCTGAAAGCTCCTGCAAACTTAACAACGAATGTCTGGGTTGAGAAAAGGATGCTTTCATTTCTTGTGTGAAGCTTGTATTCGCCGTAGTCAACAACCTCTGAAAGGATAACGGTAATGAGTACGAGCATGAAGCCGATACCGATGTTGACAATAACGCTGCAAAGACCTACAAGTAAAATGGATGTGGGAGCAACATAGCCTACGAGGAGAAGAAGTGCGAATCCGATTACGGGAAGAAGGCTTGCCGTTGCGAAAATAACCTTCTTATTGATTTTCTGTGAAATTACCGGGAAAAGTGCGAGAGCGCCCATCTGTGCAAAACCTGCAACGCCTGTGTATGCGGCGAAGAGGTTTTCCTTAACTCCGCAGACATATTCAAAGTAGTAAAGGGCAAAGCTGTTTGCAAGCTGATAGCCAACGTTAAAGAGAAGGGCTATGAGCATGATTACAATAACCTGATCGTTTTTAACGAGAACTTTGATCATTTGTTTTACGGTAGTTTTTTCTCCTGTGCCGACAGTTGCCACAACACGCTCTTTTGTATTGAAGACAGTGAGAAGAATTGTCACAATAAAGATAAGTGCAACGCCAATTGAGAAACGTGAGAAGCCGAGAATCTGATCGCCGTCGCCTGCGTATTTAACTATATAAAGTCCGCCTGAGCCTACAACAAGCCATGCCATGCTGGCGAAGAAACGGGGAATTGCGCTTACCTGGCTGCGTTCGTTTTCGTTATCGGTAAGTGCGGGAACCATGCTCCAGTAAGGGATATCCATAATTGTGTAGGTCATACCCCAAAGGACGTACATTATTGCGACATAAATTGCGTACTGTGTCGCGGGAAGGTCAACGTCCAGATAAAGCAGAACAAGAACCCCTGCGTTGAGGATTGTTCCTATAAGTATCCAGGGGCGGAATTTACCCCAGCGAGAACGGGTGTTGTCAACAACCATGCCCATGAAGGGATCGTTAAAAGCGTCCCAGATTCTGGCTGCCATAAAAAGTACGCCTACGAAAGCGGGATCAACCAGTCTTACGTCGGTCAGGTACTTCATAAGGAAAGTTGAAACAATGGCATAAACCATATCCTTACCGAAAGCGCCCATGCCGAAACTGAGTTTGGATTTCCATGAAAGTTTTCCGTTCATTTCATATGCTCCTTTTCAAAAATTTTTTCGAGAACTACGTGGCTTTCGCCTTCAAGTAAAGATTATCACTGATTAACTAAAAAATCAATTAGTTTTACTCAAATTTTAAGTAAAAGTTTTACTTAATTCTTTGTGTAAATTAACTAAAGAACCTTTAAAATGTTAAAATTTACTATTTATCAATATAGTAAAATGTAAATAATCAATTTAATGTAATTGCCATTAAAAAACGATACAGGTAAAATATTAACTAAAATTTTATGAAGATGTTCACATATATATCGGGTATATTATGTCCATATATGATAGCAACTATTATTATAAAAATTAAGCGAAATTTGCTTTTTCGCCGTTTCAATTTTAAAAAGCTTTGTTTTGAAAAATAAAAAACGGTATGACTGTTGTCATACCGTTTTAAATATGTTCCTATTAAGTTTAAATATCCTTACGGATTATTCGCCCTTCATGCCGAGGAGCTTCTGTGTGCCGTTAACAGCGTCAACGGAAAGCTTGATTGAATCAAAGATAGCCGCTTTAATATCAGCTTCCTGAACGCCAAGCTCAACGCACCATTTCTTGTCGATGAATGTGTTCATGCACATAATGTCAGCAAGACCTACGGGATCAATACCGCTTTCAATGCCCTTCTTCTTATATTCTTTTCTCATGTGAAGGCCGAATGCCTGGAATGTCCACTTGGGAACGTTGAAGATCTTCTTGCCGGGAACACCCATTGCCTCGTGAACAATTGCAAGGAACTCGTTCCATGTAAGGTTGTAATAACCGATAGGCCATGCCTTACCGCCCTTTGTACGCTCAGCGGCACCGACAATTGACTCAGCAACCTGCTGAACAGTAACCATTGTTGTACCTCCCTTGGGATACATGGTTACAGGCTTCATATCCTTAATCTGCTCAATGAGGATTGTCCAAACGGGACGACGTCCGGGCTGAGTTCCGAAGATGTAGGGAAGCTCAAGGATAGCAACGTCCATATTCTCATCAGCGAAAGAAAGAGCAACGTTCTCCTGCTCAATACGGCTGCGGATATAGGGATGCTTCTTAGTAAGCTCCATGTTGGGATATTTCTTTGCAAAATATGAGAAATAAGAGCCGAGAATAACTGCCTTCTTAACTCCGCACTCTTTAGCGATTGTAAGAAGCTTCTGAACGGGCTTAATGTTGTACTTCTCATAAGCCTCGTAAACAGGTGCGGGGAATTCAACACGCTCGTCAACGCCAGCTGCAAAAACAAAGCAATCGCAGTCCTTCATCATGTCGCGAAGCTCGTCGTCGGAAAGCTCAAGGTAGTTACCGAAAACGATTTCCATCTCCTCAGGAATGGGAGCTCCCTCGGGAAGAGGAGGAAGAGCTATTGACTTAACCTGATGACCTCTTTTGATAAATTCAGCTGCTGCTGCGGAACCGAGAAGACCGGTTCCTCCGATCATAAATACCTTCATCTTTTTCTCCTTCTTTTCTGCCGTAAATAGGCTTTTTTATCAGATTACCGAAATATTGTATCTCTTTTTTCTCTTTTAGTCAATATTTACAGACAATTATAATAATTTTTTAACAAATAGGCAATTAAATAGGCAACAAATACATAATTAAAACCGATGTTTTGTTAACAATATGC
>CAUDRD010000154.1 GCA_958451705.1 uncultured Oscillospiraceae bacterium | reverse complement strand
CTCCGGCTCACCCTTGCGGAGAAGTCCGTGGTTTACATGAACACAGTAAAGCTGATTGCCAATAGCTTTAAGGAGAAGTGCAGCAACAACTGAAGAATCAACGCCGCCTGAAAGAGCAAGAAGAACCTTGCGGTCACCGACCTGATTTCTGATAAGCTCAATCTGGTCAGCTATAAAGTTTTTCATGTTCCAGTTTGCCTCAGCGTGGCATTTATCAAATACAAAAGCGGAGAGAACCTTTTTAAGCTCCTCGTCGTCTGCGGGCCAGCTTTCGAGAACTTCTTCACACTTTGCCTTATGAGCTGCTGCCATAACAGGATAACCAGCCTCATAGATTTCGTCGCTGACATCAATCTTAACTCCGTCAACAACATTATTGGGGCCGCCGCTGATGATAACTCCCTTTACGTTTGGAAGCTTTTTAAGCTCTGCGGCAGTAATATCGTAATTGCAGATTTCGCTGTAAACGCCTAAATCACGTACAGCTCTTGCAATGCGGGTATTTTCTGTGCTGCCAAGATCTAAAATCACAATCATATCCTGTTTCATGTTTTGAACTCCTTATATTTATTAACATCTTTTTGATGCTGCGGGGATCATATAAACATCTGCTATTTAAAGACAGGCATAGAAATTTATCTAAAGATTACCTCAGAACGTCCGGGGCCGTTTGATACCATCTTAATCGGCACACCGATTTCTTTTTCAATAAAGAGAACATAATCCTGAGCCTCTTTGGGCAGCTTGTCAAACTCTTTTATGCCTCTTATATCGGTACCCCAGCCGGGAAGTACTTTAAGTACGGGTTTTGCCTTTTTAAGTTTAGGTGTAACAGGAAAATCGCCGGTTACTTCGCCGTCAATTTCATAACCGACACAGACGGGAATTTCCTTAAGATATGAAAGGCAGTCAATAGCGGTGAGAACAACGCTTGTTGCTCCCTGAGCCTGACAGCCGTAACGGCTTGCTACGCAGTCAAACCAGCCCATTCTTCTGGGACGGTGAGTTGTAGCGCCGTATTCGCCGGCATCTCCGCCTCTTTTACGCATCTCTTCAGCTTCGTCGCCGAAAATTTCGCTTACAAATTCTCCTGCACCTACTGCGCTGGAATATGCCTTTGTAACAGCTACAACTTCCTTTATCTCATAGGGAGGGATACCCGCTCCGACGCTGCCGTAACCGGCAAGAGTTGAAGAAGAGGTAACCATGGGATAGATACCGAAATCGGGATCTTTAAGAGAGCCAAGCTGACCCTCGAGGAGAATCTTTTTGCCGTCCTTTATTGCCTGGGCAATAAACTTTGAAGTATCGGCAACAAAGGGAGCTATCATATCACGGTACTCCATGAGAGTTTTGAAAATCTCATCGGCGTCGAGAAGGTCGCTTCCTGACTTACTGTAAACATACTTTAAAGTGAGATTCTTAACCTCTACAACTCCCTGAAGCTTTTCACGAAGATATTCTTCATCGAAAAGCTCGCATATCTGGAAACCTTTTTTTGCATACTTATCTGAATAAAAAGGAGCTATACCTGACTTTGTGGAGCCATAGCTTTTTTTGCCTAAGCGCTCTTCTTCATAAACATCGAGAAGCACATGGTAGGGCATCATCATCTGAGCACGCTCTGACACCATTATTTTAGGCATCGGCACACCCTTATCGGTTACAGATTTGATTTCATCTATAAGCTTCGGAATATCAACAGCTACTCCGTTGCCTATGATATTGGTAGTGTGGCTGTAACAAACTCCCGAAGGAAGCTGGTGCAGCGCAAACTTTCCGTAATCGTTAATAATTGTATGGCCTGCATTTGCTCCGCCCTGAAAACGGATAACTACATCGGACTCAGCTGCAAACATATCGGTGATTTTACCTTTTCCTTCATCGCCCCAGTTTGCTCCGACAATTGCCTTTACCAATTAAACACACCTCCGAATAAGTAAAGCACCCTTGGGGGCGCTTTTTCTCTTTGATAATTATATTATATCTACCGCTTATAGTCAATTATATAAATGCCCAAACACAGGTGTTTTAAATGTGCAATTTTAGAAAATCCGCAGGTAAAAGCACCTTTTTTATACAAAAAAATCCCCTTTCTTAAAGCAGAACTTTTTCACCGCTTAATGCAGCAACTTTTCATGATTGCCACAACGGTAAATCTGCCAGAAAGGGGTCATATTTATTTTCCTATTATAGCCGCCGTCACTGTGACATCGTCGGGACGTATATCAGGCCGTCTCATCTTTGCCTGAGAGGCTATATGGCCGGCAAGCTCTGCTGCAGTACCTTCGTGCCAAAGCTCCAGCTCCGAAAGTATCCATTCATCTCCGCCGTTTACCGCTCCGTCGGAAACCATGAGGATTATATCACCCTCACCTAAAAGGATTTCAGTTTTCGCAAATTCAACCTCTCTTAAAATCCCCGCCGGAAGGGACGGTTTTTCGGTTTTAGCCGCTTTTCCCTTTTTGCGTACAAATGTGGCCGGAGCACCCGCTTTAAACACCTGAGTCTTTCCGGTAAAAAGGTCAAGGCAGACTATATCAAGAGTTGCAAAGGATTCCTCCGCCGATTTAAGCAGCAGAGCGGAGTTTACTATTTTTAAAGAGCAGTCAAAGCCGAAGCCTGCTTTTATCAGCTGGGAAAGAAGCCCCGACGCCATATTTCCGTCAATTGCGGCACGGCGTCCCGTTCCCATTCCGTCGCTTATTACCATAATCTCTCTGCCTCTGCCGTCGCTGAAATATTCATAGGCGTCTCCGCAGGGAACGGAGTCACTGCTGGGGAACTGGCAGGCACCGACATCCACAGTGTAAACTGCCCTTTCTCCGAATGTGATCAGCTCGTTTGCGCCCATATTGGTTACGCTGGGCATTGCAAACTCTCTTGCGCATACTGTGGAAATTTCCTGAGTAAGTCTTCCTGCGCTAATTTTTCCCGCAGTCTTTTTGCAGCAGATTTCAACTGTCATTCTGTCATATGGGTCTGTAATACAGCAGATATCCTCCGGAATTATGGAATAGCGTTCCAAAACTCTTCTTATACGCAGAGCCGAATCCCTGTCAAATCCTCTGGCCTGCTCGAACTCCTCCGAAAGGCTGTGCAGCATATCAGCCACTGCACCGAACTGGTCGGAGACAATCCCCCTCACCTGGGTCACCTTTTGACCTGAAGTTATCCCCTCAGTAAATTTTTCATATTCATCACGCATAGCTTCCGTTAGAGCTGTGCTTCTTATACACCGCCTTGCAAAATGGGCAGGAAGCCTGTCCCGTGTAAGCTCTTCTCCGTTTTGCAGCACATTTGCCATTTGGGCAAAGACGTCAATAGTGTCGCTGAAGTTTTTATCCCAACAAAATGAATGAAGGCCGCATTTTCGGCAAACGGAATTTTGAGTTCTCGAATAGACAAGAGTGAGCTCCGGAGTTTCAACGGAGCTGAGATTATGGGTTATTTTTTCGACGCACCTTGAAACCTCCGACATGGCTTTTGACGCAACATCCAGACGCATAACAAGAGCTCTGCGCATTCCGGTGCTTTTCTTTTTTTCGTCTGGTTTAACCGTAAAGAGTCCTTTCAGTTTTTCGGAAGCATTTTTCGGTATAACAACATATATAATTGTGGCAATTGCCGTTTCGACAAGGGTGGGGATTGCATTTTCTCCCCCCGTTGCAGCTAAAGTCACTATTCCGCCTCCAAGGGCAAAGGCACAGGCAGAGGCAAAGCGTCCTCCGCCGGAAAATACTCCCGCTACAAGTCCGCCTGCCGCATAAACTCCTCCTAAATAGCCGTGCTCGGGAAGCAGCGACATAACGGCTCCTATTGCCGCACCTGAAACGGCTCCTCCCCGCTCTTCCCAAATAGCAGCGGAAAACAAAATGACAAGAACAGCAAATATTCTGCCGGGAGAAATGCTGAAAACCGTAATGCCCGAAGCACAGGCGATAAGTATACTTCCCGTTATTACAAGGCAGCTTTTTTCCACTCCCGTAAGAGCCGGTATTTCTCTTACATCGGAGTCAAAGGAACGCTTAAAAAAGTATGCGCTGCCACCTGCCAGGAGAGATTCGCCTATATACATAATCAAAGCTCCCACGGAAAATCCGTCTGCAATACAAACAGCTATTCCGCTTAAAAAAGCCGCTGCAAAAGCGCACAAACTCAACACAAGAGTATCGCTTTTTATTTTTCTGCTTCTTCTCACCGAATAAGCGGTAATGGTAACAATAGTAAGAGCCGCTATATATCGCAGGGGCATATCCATATCTTTAGTAAGAATATATCCTGCTCCGGCACCTACTGCTCCCGAAAGTATATAATCCCTGGGCAAAGCAGCGGTAAAAGCTATTCCAAAAGGCGAATAATTGCCGAATATCCCTGTTTGCGCCATAATAAAACCACAGCAGCCGGAAAGAAGATGGAACAGCACCTCTTTAGCTCCCCTTGGTACTCCTTTTA
>CAUDRD010000153.1 GCA_958451705.1 uncultured Oscillospiraceae bacterium | reverse complement strand
CTAGACGATAAATTACATGATGAAGCGTCAAAAAAGTTTAAAGGTACTAATGATTTAAAAGTATTATTTTCAGCCGTAAGCAGCGTACAGTCAACAGTAAGAACTATATATAACGCCCAAGTAAAACGGTATGGCGACATGGTCGTATTTACCGTGCGCGGAAACGGATTCCTCTATAACATGGTTCGTATTATGACGGGAACGCTGTTATCTGTTGCAGAAGACAAAATCAGCAAGGATGACATAGAAGCAATAATTTTATCCGGTGACAGAGAAAAAGCGGGAATAACCGTACCGGCAAGGGGATTGTTTTTGAATAAAGTGTACTATGGAGGTGAATGTTTTGGCTGAGAAAACAAGTAAGAAAAATAAAAAATGGAAAAGTGGTTTATTAAAACCGTTTCTGATTATTTTAGTTATACTTATGCTGCTTTTACTGGCAGCAAATGCTTTTACGGGTACAACAATTTCAGGAATTGGAAATGCGCTGACTGGATATATGGAAAAACTCAGCAGCGGGAACGGATATCCCTACGATATTTCGTCGGAAAATCTAAAAAATGTGTATCCGTCAGATTCCAATATAATTTTACTTACTGATGTATATGCCAGAATTTTATCACCTGGTGCAAAGATGAAGCTAAATGTGCAGCATAATTACTCTGCGCCGGTTGTGGATGCAAACGGTTCGAGATTTATTATTTACGATCGTGACAGTAAGCATTACAGAGTAGTAAACGGAAAAACTATATCCGATCAAATGGAAGCTGAGGGAAATATTCTTACCTGCGATATGGCGGGTAACGGAAGTTTTGCAGTTGCTTCAAGATCTGCTCAGACTGCCAGTACCTTTACTGTCTACGATAGAAAATTTAACGAAGTGTTCAAATGGAATTCATCTTCTGACCATATTATTGACGTTGCCCTTACAGATAACGGGAAATATGTGGCCGTCGCTGCATTGGGAGCGGAAAAAGGAGAAGTTTATTCAAAAGTATTGATTTTTAATGTGAAATCATCTGAAGCATTAGGTGAATTTAAATTCAGCGGTACTGCGATAGCTGATCTTCATTTTACCGCAAGGGAATATTTATATATTACCGGCGATAATATGTTTACAATAATAGATAAAAACAAAAGTGAAATAAAAAGTCAGGAAACTTTTGAATCCGGTTCTTTAAAATTCGTTTCTGTAGGTGAAAACGGTGAAACCGCTGTTATGTTTTCAAAATACGGAAGTGATAATACCGGTACAGTGAAATATTATTCTTACAAGGGAGAAGAAAGTTTTGCTTTTGACAGTAAGGCGTCAATTTACGCAGTAGCTGCTGGTAAAAATAAATTTGCCGTTTACTATGGCGATGAAATTATCGTTTATAATAATAAAGGCGAAGAAAAGGAAAAAATTAAATGTACTGCGGATTATGATAAGATTTTCTATGCCGGATCGGAGATTTATCTGTGCCGTACAGGAAGGATAGATACTTTTTCTTCTCTGGAAGATTCGTCAGACAGTTGAGTATTACACATTTGTGTGATACAATACGTTTTAGTCAATAATTATGTGAGGTGTATTGATGGTTAATACAGTGTCGTATGGCTTAATTTTAGATATATTTTTTCTTATTTTTGCGGTTTTGACAGTTATAATAGCAAGAAAAAAAGGATTTGTCTTATCCCTTCTTGATTTTGCGGCTTTCTTTTTGGCTGCTTTTTTTGCGGTTCCCGTAAGCGGATGGCTTGCAGAAGGAGTTTACAACACGTTTATTTCACAAAGTGTGGTAACCGCTCTCGAAGCACAGCTTCCGTCAGCAGCCTCCGGAACTGAAATTGCGGCTCAGGTTAACTCCGTTCTTGGAAATTTTCCGGATTTTGTAACAACCTATGCTTCTTCAATCGGCATTGACATTTCTGAAATTTCAAGACAGGTTTCCGCCGCAGGTGCTTCAGTGGGTTCACTTGCTCAGACAGTTGAAGCAAATATAGTTGCTCCTATTGTCACAGCTGTATGCAAAGCAATAATTTTTGTTATTCTTCTTATAGTTTTTGTTATCGTTTTAAAAATTGTTGCTCGTCTTATTAACCAGTTCTTTAAACTTCCGGTTCTTAAAACCCTTAATGGCACTTTAGGCGCAGTACTTGGTGTTTTTAAGGCTGTTGTAGGTATTGTTATTATTTGTTCGGTTATCGGGCTTGTGGGTGAGCTCGCTGCCGAAAGTGCTCCTGTAATCCAAAATTCTGTCAACGATTCAGTTGTTGCGAATTTTGTAAATAACCATAATCCTGTAATGGAATATTTATTCAAATAAATGAGGTGTTGTAATTGAAAGATTTATTTAAGGGCTGTTGGACTATTCCTAATTTGCTCTCCTTAATCAGAATTGTACTTGTTCCAGTTTTTGCAGTACTTTTTTATAACGGAGAGTATCTTTGGGCAGTGTTTATTCTGTTTTTATCCGGTATATCCGATACTCTTGACGGAAGAATAGCGAGAAGATTTAATCAGATTAGCGCTCTGGGTAAACTTCTTGACCCTGTGGCTGATAAACTCACTCAAATTACAATTGCAATAGTTCTGTTTTTGGAGTTCCGCAAACCCGAAAGCGGAAAAGCAATGAACATATTTGCATGGGTGTTCCTCTTCTTCCTTGCAAAAGAGCTTATTATGATTCTCGGCGGACTGTTTATGCTCTGTAAGGGCTTGAGACCCGGAGCAGCGGAACTTTACGGAAAAATAGCCACCCTTGTTTTCTATTCTGTTATGACCCTTATAATTGCTTTTGGTCCCTCATTTGGGGCTTTCACAAACCTTGGTGTACCGCCTATGCCCGAATGGCTTATAATGATACTTGTAGTTATTTCTGCAATTGCAACTCTTGTAGCCTTTTGTAGTTATATACCGGGCTTTTTTGCAGAACTTAAAAAGGCAAAAAAGGATAAAGAAAGTAAATAACTTTACTGTGCGGGTTCGGTTAAAACCGTCCCGCAATAGTTTTAATCTCTCGTTAAAAGGAGAAATAAGCAGTTTATGAAAAATATTATGTGTTCTAAATGTAAGAAAAGGCCTGCTGTTATATTCATTTCAAAGATGGATGGGGATAAAAGCACTCCTGAAGGCCTTTGCCTCAAATGCGCAATGGAAATGAATATCGGTCCCATAAAGCAGATGATGGACAGCATGGGTATCACCGAAGACGATATTGACGCTGTAAGCGAACAGATAAACACAATGATGGAAGAAAATGATGGCTTTGAACCCGGTGGAGCTTCCACTTTTCCGCTTATGCAGGGCTTGTTTAACAGCAGCGATATAGATACATCTATGCTTGAAAACAGCGATGAAACTTCGAATAAAACAGAAGAAGCGGAGAAGGATACAGATAAATCCGGAAAGAGCCGCAAAAAGGATAAGAAAAAGCCCAAGCGTAAATATTTGGAGGCTTATTGTACTGATCTTACTAAAAAGGCTCGTGAAGGCAAGATTGATGCCATAATCGGCCGTGAAAAAGAGATATACAGAGTTATTCAGATACTTAGCCGCAGAACTAAAAACAATCCTTGTCTCATCGGTGAGCCTGGCGTAGGTAAAACCGCTATTGCAGAGGGGCTTGCAATTAAAGTGGCTGCCGGCATGGTTCCGGCTAAGCTTGCTAATAAAGAAATTCATCTTCTCGACCTTACCGCTCTTGTTGCTGGCACTCAGTTCAGAGGACAGTTTGAAAGCCGTATCAAGGGTCTTGTAGATGAAGTTAAGCAAAATGGAAATATCATCCTGTTTATTGATGAGGTTCATAACCTTGTTGGAACAGGTGATGCCGAGGGCTCAATGAATGCGGCGAATATCCTTAAACCTGCTCTTTCAAGAGGAGAAATTCAGGTTATAGGCGCCACAACCTTTAATGAGTACAGAAAGCATATTGAAAAGGATGCCGCTTTGGAGCGTCGCTTCCAGCCGGTTAAGGTTGAGGAACCTTCTATCGAAGACACCTACAAAATGCTTTTAGGAATAAAGAAATATTACGAGGATTACCATAAGGTTCGTATAACAGATTCTCTTGTCCATAAAGCGGTTGTATTGTCAGAAAGATTCATTACCGACCGTTTCCTTCCGGATAAGGCTATCGACCTTCTCGACGAAGCTTGTACCTGTGCAAATCTGAGAAATAAGTATATCAGTGATTATGAAATAAATACAAATAAAATCAAAGAGATGAAGGAAGAACTTGAAGATCTCGAAAGTGAAACGGAAAATATAGATTATGAAGGTATTGCAAAGCTCAGAACTGAGCTTATAGCTTGCGAATCCGCTATGCCTGAGCTCGAAAAAGCTGCTTCTGATAACAATGTTACCGAGGACGATATTGCTAAGGTTATAAACCTTTGGACAGGTATACCGACCCATAAGATTATTGAAAGTGATTTAAAACGTCTTGCAGGTCTTGAAGATACCCTTAAATCTTATATAATTGGACAGGATGAGGCAATTGCTCTTGTTTCCGCAGCTATAAGACGCA
>CAUDRD010000152.1 GCA_958451705.1 uncultured Oscillospiraceae bacterium | reverse complement strand
CGATAGGTGAACCGAGGGGCATAATGCAGGCTGCGCCGGCGTTTGCAAGGTCTCTTGCAGCGTTAAGATCGGGATACATATAGGGCATAACTACAAATCCCTCTTTTGCAAGGATTTCCGTGGCCTTAATTGTCTCGTAGTTGTCGGGGAGAAGATATTTTGAATCGTGAATAACCTCGATTTTTACAAAATCGCCGCATCCTATTTCTCTTGCAAGGCGTGCAATTCTTACAGCCTCGTCAGCGTTTCTTGCTCCCGATGTGTTGGGGAGAAGGGTTACTCCTTCGGGAATGTAGTCGAGGATGTTTTCTGCTCCGCCAAGGTTTGCTCTTCTCAGAGCCAGTGTAATAATCTGAGCTCCCGCCTCTTCAACGGCGGCTTTAATAAGGTTAAGGGAATATTTTCCTGAACCTAATATAAATCTTGATGTAAATTCATGTGAGCCAAGTTTAAAACTATCCATTTTCTTTTACTCCTTATATTTGGATTAAGGTTCCATGCAGCCGGTAATGAGCCGCAGAACCATATTTGCCTGATGCCCGGCGCAGATATCTACTCTCGGCGCCATAAGACCTCTTCCTTCTTCGGCAGCGGAAACTCCATCGCCGCAAAGGTAAAAGTTTTTCATAATGCGTTTGGTGACTATTTTGTTTGAGCTTTCGAGACCCGCCATCCCTGATGCCGCCACTATTATTTTCTGCGGACATTTTTCCAAAAGTGCGTTTACAACTTCCGCTTTGGATTCCGGTGAGTCAAAGGCTTCACAGATAATGTCATCGTCGGCGAAAATCT
Organism: uncultured Oscillospiraceae bacterium; assembly: GCA_958451705.1. Taxonomy (GTDB): domain Bacteria; phylum Bacillota; class Clostridia; order Oscillospirales; family Acutalibacteraceae; genus UMGS263. The sequence goes on along the minus strand of CAUDRD010000152.1, from coordinate 3,754 downwards.
CAGCTGCATTTTCGGCGGTAATGCGTACTTGTTCCGCTTTTACTTTAATAAAAGGATTATATTCATTTATCTGCAAAGCGGTGGCTTCCGATTTAGCCATTCCCAAATGACAAATCCTGTAACGCTGACGGTTCAGGTTGCTGGGCTCCACCGTGTCAAAATCCATAAGATGAAGATGACCGACTCCGGTGCGTGCTAATGATTCGGCTATGGAGGAGCCGAGTCCCCCGAGCCCTGCAACGGCAACTTTTGCATTCTTTATTTTTTCATACACTCCGGGAGTAAGCCGTGCCTTCATCATAACGTCCAGGGAATCACGGTCGGGGAGCGTATCCTTCTCGATAAAAAATACGCTGTCTCCGTCTTTTATATGGGAGTCTTCGCTTAATGCAAAGCCGTTTTTAATTGTAACGGTTTTATTATCGGCATAACCCAACAATGTGCGCAGCTCAAACACGCTTTTTTCTTCGGTTTCAAAGGGCTTACCGTTTAAGGTGATTTTCATTTTGTAAATCAGCCTCCGCCGACAAAGTTTACTATTTCGAGATTATCTCCCTCTGAGAGAATAGTGCTGTCATAGCTTGCCTTAGGTATAATTTCTCCGTTAAGCTCAGCGGCTATTCGCTCTTTTTTTAGACCGAGAGTTTCAGTGAGAGCCGAAAGAGAAGTGCCTGCAGGAATATCTTTTTCCTCTCCGCTGAGAGTTATTTTAACTGTCTCCACTTTGTAACACCTCCGATAAAAGTATCAAAAAAGCAGAAAAGTCCCACGAAGAATTACACCCGCGGTGGTGTACCCCTTCGTGAGACTTTTCCGCTCACTCTGTTAGAAATAATAGCACATCACTGCAAATTAGTCAATAAAACAACAGTAAAAAATCAGAGCATATACATGTGATTTAAAGGTCCGCTTCCCTTTCCTAAATCAAGCCCCGCTTTTAAAGCACCTGTTATATAACTCTTAGCACAACTTACACTTTCTTCAACAGAAAATCCCTTTGCAAGGCCGCAGGCTATGGCGGAGGAAAGGGTACAGCCTGTTCCGTGGGTGTTGGGGTTGTCCACTCTTTCCCCTTTAAACCAGGTTGCCCAGTTGTTTTCGTAAAGGAGATCGTCGGCTGTATCTTCAAGATGTCCGCCCTTAATGAGCACTGCTCCGCTGATGTTTTCAGAAATATCCTTTGCAGCTTTTATCATATCGTCGCTATTTTTAATTTCGTATCCGCACAGAGCTACCGCTTCATGAAGATTGGGGGTGATAACTGTGCCTAAGGGGAGAAGCTCTTTTTTAAGGGCATCCATGGCGTTTTCGTTTAAAAGCACGCTTCCGCTGGTGGATACCATAACCGGATCTACTACAATATTTTCCGCTTTGTATTCCTTAAGCTTTGCGGCGATTATTTTAATAATTTCAGCATTTGATACCATGCCGATTTTAACAGCGTCGGGACGTATGTCATTAAATACGCAGTCAATCTGCTTTGCTACAAATTCGGGAGTTGCCTCCTGTACGCCGTAAACGCCGGTGGTGTTCTGAGCTGTCATAGCTGTTATAACACTCATAGCATAAAGTTTGTGGGCGGTAATGGTTTTGATATCCGCCTGAATACCTGCGCCGCCGCTGCAATCGGAACCTGCAATTGAAAGTACGGTTTTCATAGATAGTTTTTCCTCCATTCGTCGTAAGAAGTTATGTAATATTTAGCAATTGATTTTATTTCATCCTTGTGTTTTTGAGCCCATTTATCCTCTACGGCGGCAATCATAAAGCCGTCGTTAAAAGCGGTTTTTGTAGCAAAGAAAGAATCCTCAAAAATAAGAGTGTTGTCCCTTTCGGTACCTAAAAAAGCTAAAGCGGTGCGGTAGATGTGGGGAGTGTCTTTGCCTACCCCTAAATCGGGACAGGTGAAAATCCCTTTAAAATACTTTAGTATTCCGCAGTTGTCCAGCGCTTTTTCAACTAAATATTTATCCGTCGCCGTAGCTATGCACATTGAAACTCCTGCATCATCCAAAGCCTTTAAAAGCTCCGGTACGCCGGGCTTAGTCTCTTTTAAGTTAAAGTAGAAATCTTCAATCAGGTCGTTAATTCCCTTTGCTATTTCTTCCCATGTACGCTTTGGTAAAAATTGTTCGCTTATGAGCTTTGACCCTTCGGCAAGGCTTAAAGTGATAAACTTGCTGTCAATATCTTTAGGCGGTTCGATTCCCTGAGATTTTAAATATCTGCTGGCGGCAGTGGCCCACATTCCCATGGAGTCAAAGAGTGTACCGTCAACATCAAAAATTGCGCCTTTAAGCTTCATTTTCAGTCACTCCTAAGGCAATTTTTTTGAGTTCACTGGCCGCTTTCTCCGGCTCGTCGGAAGAATATATTGCAGAAACAACTGCAAGTCCTGCTATGCCTGTGCCTTTAAGCTTAGGAGCGTTTGATGCATTTATGCCTCCTATGGCAACTACGGGAATTTTTACAGTTCCACAGATCTTTTTAAGAGTTTCCTTTGACATGGGCTTTGCATCCGCCTTTGTGGATGTGCCGAAAACTGCCCCTGAACCGAGGTAATCAGCTCCGTTTTTCTCCGCTTCGGCGGCCTGCTCCGGAGTTCTTGCGGTGATGCCGATAATCATTTTATCGCCGAGCATTTCTCTCGCCTTAGTTAAGTCCATATCACCCTGACCGAGATGCACTCCATCGGCTCCTGCTTTTACAGCAATTTCCGGGCTGTCGTTTATAATAAGGGGCGCAGAGTATCTGTGGCAGATTTCTCTAATTTTTATTGCATCCTGCAAAAATGTTTCAGGGTCTGCGTGCTTTTCACGAAGCTGAATCATTGTCGCTCCGCCTTTTAATGCAAGCTCCGTTTTTTCTTCAAGGGTAAATGCTCCTAAAGCAGATGAATCCGTAATTGCATAGAGCAAAAGGTTTTCTTTTTTTAGCATAATTACCTCCAAAATACAAAAGGAGAAACATCTGCGGCAGATGCTTCCCCCGAAAATCAAGAAAAGAAACCTTCCCTGCGTTGGCATTATCCAAATCAGGTCAAAGGGTCGAAGCGCCGCTTCCTCTCAGCCTGCCTGTGCAAGCTCCCCATATATTATTTAAATTTTAGCACAAAAATATAAAAATATCAATAAGAGCCCATTGTAACTTCTGCAAAAAGAATCAGAATTACAAGGAAAACCACGTTTACTGCGGTGAAGAAAAGCAGATATTTTTTAGAGTTTGCGTTTTCCGACTTCATGTAGAGTTTAAGAGAAATGAGACTTGCAAGGGAGGCCACAGGAGTGCCAAGACCGCAGATGTTTGTTCCGGCCAGAAGAGCCGTAAAGTTATCGGTAAAGGGAGTCAGAAGTACGGCGGCAGGTACGTTGCTTATAACCTGGCTTGCAGCGATGGGAGTAATGAGGGGATATTTTACCATAAGCTCTTCACAGAAGGAACGGACAATATCAATATGCCCCATATTCTTTGCAAATATGAAAAAGCAAATGAATGTAAGAAGAAGACAGTAATCTATCTTTTTGAAAATATCCCTTGCAAAAATAAGCAACAGCACAATTGTAATTCCGAGAAGGACAAAATAGTTTATCACTCTGAAAACTGAGAGGAGTGATAAAATTAAAAGTCCGAAAAAGAGATACTGACGCTTTTTGTCGGCAGCGGGAGCTCCGTCGGGAAGCACAATTTCGGTGGAGCGGTTTCCTATAAGCAGCACCGAAAGACAGATTAAAATAAGGCTTATAAAAGCTATTGG
>CAUDRD010000151.1 GCA_958451705.1 uncultured Oscillospiraceae bacterium | reverse complement strand
CACAACGTCTCCGAGACCTGTTTTGCCGTGAGAAATTGCGCATTTGAGTTCCCTTTTAAGAGGGGTTGCCGCGCCTCTGGCTACCGGTATATCGGTATGGCCAAGGAAGTCGACGATGTTAAGGGTATTCGCCGCTGTCGCATCGAGAGGAACATTTCCGGCAACTGCCGTAATGGCTTTGATGTCAAGGCAATCTCTGTGCATGAGTGCGCAGATAATAGCTATTGCGTCATCTGTTCCGGTGTCAAAGTCCATTACGATTGGTAACTTTTTCATAATCTTTCTCCTCCGTTTTTTTATAATTTATAGTCACTTTTAAAAGTGAAATACCTGAAATAAGCAGCAGTATCGTGGCGGGGAGTCCGGCGATAACCGAAAGCATTTTTATTCCCGCAACGCCGTTGCTGGATATGAGAATAACGGCCATAAGACCGATGAGTATTCCCCATACCACCTTTACTGATTTTAAGGATCCTTCTCCGTGTTTAGGTGTCTTTGAGGTTTCGGAATCTGTTACTCTATCCGTACAACACAGATCGCCCAGAGCGTTTGTAGTTGAATCGGCAGCTGTGACAAAGGAAAGGTACACCGAAATCACAAGCAGAGGTATGAGGATAAAGCTTAGCGGCAGGTTTTTGAGCATTTCGTACATGGCGCTCTCGGTGCCGAGATTGAGCATTGTATCGTAAAGATCTATGCCTTCCTTTATCTGCATATGAATTGCGGTTCCGCCAAAAATTGAAACCCAGATTCCGGAGCAAATTGATGACGCCGTGAAATTGATGAGTATAAATTTTCTTACGCTCTGTCCGTAGGCGATTTTTCCCAGGAACATTCCTGTTATGGGCGCCCAGGCGGCCCAGTTGGCGAAGGTGGAGACGGTCCAATAATAAGACCATGTGTTGTCGGTTCCCGCGCCAAGCATGAGGCTTCTTGTAAAGAAGTTGTCTATATATACTCCTGCGGATTCAAAAGCCAGCTGCACTATATAGGTTGTGGGGCCCAAAAGGAAAATGCAGGCCATCATGAGTATCAGGAAAGTGATGTTGACGTTTGAAATCCACTTAATTCCCTTGAGAACGCCGCTGCAGGCGGAAAGCGTGAAAACTATTACAAGGCTTACTCCGACTACGGTCCAAACAGCGGTGCTGCTTTTTACGTTGATTGTTTCCGCAAGACCTCCTGCTATGCTGAGGATTCCCTGCCCCAGAGAGGCGACCATGCCCATAACCGTTGAGAAAACGCATATAGTATCAATGAGTGCCGAAAATTTTGGTTTTCCCATGGAGGGCAGCACGTTTACCATACACGAGGAATAGCTGAACTGTCTGCCCTGATTATATACAGCATAGGCGAACATGAGGGCAGGAACCGTATAAATGGCGTACGGGGTGAGCACCCAGTGAAGGAACATTGTGGTCATTGAGAAAATTGAAGCCGAATAGGAGCCGGGTTCAATATTTAGGAATTCCGGAGGCGCCATAAGGTGGTAAAGAGGTTCCGAGGAGCCCCAGAATATCAGACCGGCGGCTATGGTTGTACACAGGACAATGCTGAACCAGTTCCAGGTTGAGAGCATGGGCTTTGCGTCTTTTCCCCCGATCTTTTCTTTTCCGAACCGCGAAAAAAGCACCACGAAGGAAATGATAACCATGAAAAGGGAAATGCACAGGAAAAACCAGCCCAGATTCTGCGTACACAGAGCGTTGAGTTTTGACAGTACATAGTCGAAGAATTTCGGACTTATCATATAGCACGCAAAAAATACAATGCTTATGATTACAGTGGGCCAGAAAACAGATTTTCGTATTTTCACATTAAACCGCCCCCGTTCAGTTCATCCCGTGAAGGAATTGAGGTTTGAGCTCCTTTTCTTGTAACCGCTATGGATGACGCCATTTGTGCAAAATTGATTGCGTCAGACATATTCATGTCTTCGCTCAGTCCCACAGCAAGGGCTGCTGTAAAGCAGTCCCCGGCGGCGGTGGTGTCCACAACATCCACGTCCTCGGTGTGGAAAAATCGAGCCTCAACGTTGTCTACCAAAAGGCAGCCTTCCTTTCCGAGGGTGACTATAACCGTTTTCACTCCTTTATCTATCATTTTTCTTGCATTTGTTATGTAGTCGTATTTAGAAGCCGCCTTTCTGCCGGTTATTATTTCAAGTTCGGTTTCGTTGGGTTTTATTATGTCTATACCGTCCCAGAAATCATCCTCAATATCGCCTGCGGCAGGCGCAGGGTCAACTATTACAGTTTTACCCATGGAGCGAGCCAGCTGTTTGACATACCGTACAGTGTCGAGGGGAATTTCAAACTGCATTAGAATGTAATCGCATTTTTCTATGAGAGCAAGGTTTTTGTCTATAAGCTCAGCGGTCACATACCGATTTGTTCCGGGAATGATTATTATTGAATTTTCGCCAGTATCCTCAAGGGCAATATAAGCCTGACCCGAAGGGATGTTTTCTATTTCGGAAATGCCGGAAGTATCAACTCCAACGCTGAGAAGATTTTCAGTCAACGTCTTTCCGGCGTCGTCTTTTCCCACACAGCCTATCATGGATACATTCCCGCCGAGCTTTCCCGCTGCATATGCCTGATTTGCTCCTTTCCCTCCAGGAATTTTGGCGAGGGATCTTCCGCTTACCGTTTCGCCGGGCCTTGGAATGGACTTTAAATCAATTGTATGGTCAAGATTCAAGCTGCCGATAACCAATATCTTTTTCATGTGATTTTCTCCTTGTACTTCTGATATTGTCGCTGGATGTCATTTTTATATATGTCCATTGTCTTTCTGTTGGGAAGTGCCTCCTGAACTCCGTAGCGGGTTACGGTTATACCTGCGGCGTAGGTTGCGAAAATAATCGAATAGATAAGATCCGCCCCTTCACTTAGGCATACTGCGAGAGCGCTGATGAAGGAATCGGCGCCGCCTGTGGTGTCTACGGCCGTAAAGGGTGCGCTGGGGAAATATTCTGAACATGAGCCGTTCCTCAGATAGCATCCGTGTTTACCCAGAGTCACTATAACGGTGCCCGCACCTTTTTTAAGCAGCAGCTCCGCTTTATCCTCTATCGACATGTCTCCCGGAATTATTCTTTGAAGTTCCGCCTCGTTGGGTATAAAGAAATCCACATATTTAAGGAGCTTCTCATCTATTTCATCTACCGCAGAGGGCTTCAACAAAATCTTTACTCCGTGCCTTTGGCAAAGCTCAACGGTTGAAGCGACGGCTTCTGTGGATATTTCCAGAGAAAGCATACAGTATTTTGCGTTGGCGAAAAGGAAGATGTATCGTTCCAGCTGACGGCTATTGAGGCTGAGATTAGCTCCCTGATGCACTACAATGGTATTTTCCCCTTCACTGTCGATGTATATAAAGGCCTTTCCGCTGGAGCTGATGGGATCAAATTCAACGCCATCTACGTTAACGCCGTTGTCGGTGAGGTTTTTGTAAAGGGATCTGCCGTCAGGGTCTGTGCCGAGGCGTCCTATCATGGATACCTGACCCCCTAGCTTACCCACGCCAATGGCTTGATTGGCGCCTTTGCCTCCCGGAAGAGTAATAATACTTTCAGCAATCTGGGTTTCTCCCTCAATGGGAATTGAGCCCACTTCAAGGGTTACGTCCATATTCATGCTGCCTACGGCGATTATCTTTCCGCCGGTTTTTTTGAGCATGGGAGGCGCAACGCTGTGACGTTCGATTATGGCAGAATGGAATACATGCTGCGTCTGTGCCGAAGTTTTGGGTTGGTTGTGACTGAGAATGTGATTTGCGGCGGCAGTTGCCATTTCTTTTATGGGGAAATTTACTGCGGCAATCCCTCCAAAAAGGGAGGTGAGGTTTTCGCTGTCGCCGATTGATATAACTGAAATATCCTCAGGTATGCGCATTCCTATGCTTACTGCGTAAGCCGATGCCTGACAGGCGAGGGCGGGAGAACCGCAGATAACTGCGCTTGCCTGATCGTTTACGCATTGCACAAGCCCAAATTTGGAGATTTCCTCAGAAGAATCGCTTATGAAGAATGAGATCGGAGAAAAGCCTCCGCAGTTTCGCAAATATTCTTCTATTTCGACCAGCATATCCTTTCCCGACGAGTCGGAAATGTATGAAATCTGGCGGTGACCTGCGGAGAGAAGATACTCTGCGGCCAAACGTCCTGAATCGGATTTGATGAAGTAAAAGGTGCTTTTTCTCGGAGTGGAAAAATCCTTAGTGTCGGTGATGTAAACCGGATTTGAAAGCTTAAGGTCTTCTCCGATATCCTGAGAGGAGTAGACTATGACACCTGCAGGGTTGAGTCTCATGATTTCCTCTAAAGCTTTGAAGCGGGAATCACTGTCCGAAAACGTATATGCTGCAACGCTGTATTCCTGTTTTGAAGCGGCTTCGTTTACGGCATAGGTGACCTGGCAGTGGTACGGATATCCTTTTTCAAGCAGTATGCCGATGACGTGCTGCTGCAAACCTTCTTTTTTCAGGAATTTCGAATAGGGGACATAGCTGTTTTCACTGATTACGCGCAGAACACGAGCACG
>CAUDRD010000150.1 GCA_958451705.1 uncultured Oscillospiraceae bacterium | reverse complement strand
GACGGGTAAGGGAAAGAATTTTTCCCACAACTATATTATCAAGGTCAGCGCCTTCGTGCTCATAGCCCTCTACCTTGGAGCCGGAAAGGGTCATAGCGTCGCTGAATTCCTTATCGCTTACATTGAGATCAACGTAGTCCAGAAGCCATTTTTTGGATAAATTCATTTTGCTACCTCCTTAAAACTGACCGAGAAATCTCATATCGTTCTCGTAAAGCAGACGCATATCGTCAATGTTGAAGCGGAACATAACGAGTCTTTCAAGACCTACGCCGAAAGCGTATCCGCTGTAAATCTCGGGATCAACGCCGCCGTTTTTAAGTACTTTCGGATGTACCATTCCACCGCCGAGAATTTCAATCCAGCCTTCACCCTTGCACATGGGGCAGCCCTTACCGCCGCAGCGGAAGCAGCTTACGTCAATTTCGCAGGAAGGCTCAGTAAAGGGGAAGTGGTGGGGACGAAGACGGATTTTAGTGTCGTTGCCGTAAAGTCTCTTTGCGAAAGCCTCAAGGTTTCCTTTAAGGTCGCCCATTGTAATTCCCTTATCAACTACAAGACCCTCAATCTGATGGAAGAGGGGGGAGTGTGTAGCGTCAACGGCATCAGAGCGGTAAACTCTGCCGGGGGCGATAACACGGATAGGAGGCTGGTTATTTTCCATAACTCTTATCTGTACAGGTGATGTCTGGGTGCGCAGAAGCATATTTTCCGTTATATAGAAAGTATCCTGTGTATCTCTTGCAGGGTGTCCCTTGGGGATATTGAGAGCTTCAAAGTTATAGTCATCCCACTCGACTTCGGGGCCTGTTGCAACGTCAAAGCCCATACCCATGAAAATTTCCTTAACCTCGTCAAGGACAATTGAAAGGGGATGCTTGTGGCCCAGGGGCTTTACTTTACCGGGCATTGTAACGTCGATTGTCTCGTCTTTAAGCTTCTGAGCTGTTTCGAGAACCTTAATCTCTGCTGAACGCTCCTCTATTCTCTGTTCGATAAAGATTCTTACCTCGTTGGCAAGCTGACCCATTACGGGACGCTCCTCAGGTGAAAGCTTACCCATCTGTTTAAGAATTGCCGTAAGCTCGCCCTTTTTTCCGAGGAATCTTACTTTAAGGGCGTCAAGGTCGGTTTTTGAAGAAACCTTTGCAATTTCTTCAGTAGCTGCGGCACGAATTGCCTCAAGCTGTGATTTCATCTTAAAACATCCTTTCCTCATGAATAAAATATTTCGTGTGGGACGGAAAATAAAAAAACCTTCGTCCCGAAAAAGGGACGAAGGAATATCCTCCGTGGTACCACCCTGATTTTTGCTTTGTAAGAGCAAACACTCTGCGTCCTTTAACGGAGACAAACCCGTTGCCGCCTACAACCGGAGCTTGAGCGGCACCGCTCGGAAGGGAACTTCATATCTTCTGCAATCCTGAGGTTTCTTTCAGCCACGGGAAACCTCTCTCTGGCGGCGCAAAACGAAACTACTTTTCTTCGTCACAGCGTTATCTTTCATAAATATAACACGAAGCCCCCTTTTTTGCAATACCTTTTCAGGGGATTTTCCTTGTGATATAATTATTGAGCAAGATTAAAAATAAGTAAAAAGCGATAATTATGTTACCTTTTTAAAGCGCAGTAAAGTGAATCTAAATATAAATAGAGTAATACTATTATATATACCTTTTTAACCGAGAAGGGATGTGAACGGATGAAGGTAGGAATTGATATGGCGGAAATCGAGCGTATAAGGGAATCCGCCGAAAGCGAAAAGTTCCTCAGTAAAGTTTTCGCTCAGGAGGAGCTTGACTATGCCTTCAAAAAGAAAAATTCCGCTGAAAGTTTAGCTGCTTTTTTTGCCGCAAAGGAGGCTTTTGTTAAAGCCATGGGCAGCGGCTTCAGAGGGTTTTCACCTAAGGAGATTTATATTATACACGACGAAAACGGGAACCCCCTTCTCAGGTTTTCGGGCAAAGCAGCTGAGAAGATAAAGGAAAGCAATTTGGGCTTTGACGTAAGCCTTACACATACGGATACTTTTGCCGCAGCGGTAGTTATTGCTTTTGAAGAAAATACGGAAGGAGAAGAAAAATGATAATACTTACAGCTGATGAAATAAGAAAAGTAGAAGAGTACGAAGCGGAAAACGGCATAGATTTTCTGCGCCTTATGGAAAATGCAGGCTCAGCCTGTGCAAAGGTTATAAGTGACCGACTTGCGGAAAAATGCGGAGATATTGAAGGCAAAAAAGTATGCGTTGTCTGCGGAAAGGGCAAAAACGGCGGCGACGGATATGTAATAGCCAGAAAGCTCTATCAGAGCGGGGCTAAGGTAACCGTAGTGCTTGCGGCGGGTATGCCTGTTGCGGGAGATGCCGTTACAATGTTTAAAAGACTCGAAACCTTTGACATAAAGGTTTTAAAATACGGATTCGATAAAACGGAAGCTTTAAGTGCTATTTCCGATGCTGATGTTGTAGTTGACTGTGTTTTCGGAATCGGATTTTACGGTGAGGCAAACTCTGTTTTGTCGGAGGTCTTTGAAGCTGTTTCAGAAAGTAAAGGATATAAAGTTTCAGTGGATATTCCCAGCGGAGCAGAAACCGATACGGGCGACGTTGCGGGAGCCTGCGTAAAGGCTGACGAGACAATAGCAATTACCTGTTTAAAACCTGCCCATGTGTTAAAGCCGGCGGCGGAATACTGCGGCAGAGTTACGACAGTTCGAATCGGAATATCCGAGGAGAGCATGAACTGCGTTGAGCCGAAGCTTCAGTGTGCCGGAACAGATGAGATTTCCCAAAGATTTGTAAAACGCAATACCCTTGCCCATAAAAACGATTTCGGCCATGTGCTTTGCATCTGCGGAAGCAGAAATATGCCGGGAGCCGCTGTGCTCTCCGTTACGGGAGCCGTGAGAGCCGGAGCGGGACTTGTTACCGCAGCTTTTCCGGGTGGAGCATATAACGCCATAGCTCCCCACCTTACTGAACCTCTGCTCCTTACCTTAGGTGATGAAAAAAGAGAACGTGTAAGTATAGAGGATTTTGAAGTCATTAAGGAAGCCATGAAAAAAGCTACGGCTATACTTATCGGCTGCGGCCTTGGCAGAAGTCCTCAGTCCGATGCACTTGTCTATGAGGTTATCAAAAATGCATCCTGTCCCGTAATAATAGACGCTGATGGAATAAATGCCGTTTCAGATAATATAAATATACTGAAAGAGGCGGCAGCGCCTGTAATTTTAACGCCTCATCCCGGCGAGATGGCAAGACTTCTTAAAACCACCGTAAAGGATGTTTCGGCAAAGAGGTACGAATATGCCGAAAGCTTTGCAAAAGAGTATTCTGCAGTTGTGGTTCTTAAAAGCGCAAATACAATTGTCACCGACGGAAAAGGAAAAATATACATAAACCGCACCGGCAATGACGGCATGGCAAAGGGAGGCAGCGGAGATCTTCTTGCTGGAATAACCGCTTCCCATGTTGCTCAGGGTATGAGCCCCCTTGATGCCGCTGTAACTGCCGTATATGTCCATTCCGCTGCGGGAGACGCCGCTGCAAAGAGGTATTCAAAGCACGGTATGACACCCAGCGATATGGCAAAGGAACTGGCGCTGCTGCTTTCACAATTTGAATGACGGCGCTGTCTGCCGTCATAGCGGCAGGTGAAAAATATAAAAAAGATATTTTTAGTTTTAACGGTTGTTTCTGTCTTTGCCGGAATAATTTTGTTTTCAGGCTGTCAAAAAGGAGAAGCCGGAAAGGACTATCCCCAAAAGCCTCCGGAGCAGTTTGAAACGGATGTTCTGCTCACTGTGGGGGAGGAAGAAATCACGGCCCATTTAAGCTATCATGGCCTAGGCAACTGTGCCTTAGACTTTACTTCTCCCGAAAATTTAAAAGGGCTTTCCGCAGTATGGCAGGGCGATAAATGTATTCTCACTTACAACAACCTTTCGTATACGGCACAGCTTGATAAACTCCCCGAAGGCTTTTTCGGCAAAGCGGCTCTTGCTGTTTTCGATAAGCTTGTGGATGTGGAATCCTTTACGGTAGTAAAAGAGGGGGACAAATGGGTTTACAAAGGAGAAATAAATTCCGGTTCATTCCGTCTTGTTCAAAATTCCCAAACGGGAGCTTTTGAAACTCTTGAAATATCGGAAATGAAAATAACGCTGAAATTTCAAAATTTTAAAGAGATAAAGGACGGATAGCTCTTTTATCACTCTTCGAGTAAAAACATATAATGGAACAGGCTCTGTTTTTTATTTAGGTTTTCTCCCCGAAAATTAAAATTTTTTGATTAACCGGAGCCATAGCTGCACAAAATAAAAGTGCTGAAACTTATAACTTCGGAGAGTGATTTTAGATGACAGTCAAAAGGGGAGATATATACTATGCTGATTTAAGTCCCGTCGTGGGCTCTGAACAGGGAGGTTTACGTCCGGTATTGATTGTTCAGAACGACGTGGGGAATAAGTTCAGTCCGACAGTTATAGCTGCGGCTATAACAAGCCAGAAATATAAGACCAATCTTCCTACCCATATTCAGGTACACGCCGACGAATGTGGACTTGCCCGTGATTCAATAGTGCTTCT
>CAUDRD010000149.1 GCA_958451705.1 uncultured Oscillospiraceae bacterium | reverse complement strand
TATCTTTAGGAACTACAGCCGATGAATTTGTTGTCAAAAACGTATAAGCACGACTTTCAACCTCATTCAGCTCACCGAAAAGCTTATTTCCTCTCTCATCGATAGCGATTTTTTTGAGCCATGCCGTGCGGTATTCCGGGCTTCCACTGTCAAAGGAACGCTCTTCGGGAAGTGCTGAGTCACTAAATTTACGAATGACCGTACCTTCGCCATTTGCCACCTTCTGTGCAATCTGTCTTCTGCGCTGCTCAGCATCATACTGAGCAATGCGCTCAGAGATTGCGGTTGCCTCTTTGTCGAGAGCATCAAGGTCTGCGTCAGGAGCTGTGACCGCTGTTCTGATTTCCGCTGCACGTGAGCGCAGCTCTTCGATTGTCATGTCTTCGATGTTTTTTGTTGGCATGTTAAACCTCCAGTAATTTTAATTTGATTTTTTTAGCTTTATTGGCCCTCTCAAGTCGCTCCGCTTGGATATACTCGATCACTCCGTCTGCATATCTCCGGGCACTAATTGACGTCATGTCGTTAGCGGGGATGCTAACAGCGCTGACGTCATATAGCTTGCTGATTTTGGTAATTGTTCTTGTACAGGTTACAAATCGCTTGTCACGATCCTCTGTGTATTCTTTTATGTCCTCTTCTACCTTGAACCCAAAGGACATTTTGTCGGTGTAGCCGCCTCTGATTTCCTGGTGTAACTGGCGTCCCATATCTGTACCACCAAGATTGGCAGTAACTTTAAGACCAATAGCGTCAACGGAAAGGGAAAGAGTGCCGTTCTTGTTACGAGCTAAAACTCTTCCCTCGTGGTCATACTGCATTATTACATCGTCCATGTCACACTCGGCAAAAGCTGTGGGGGCAATCTGCTCTACAAGCTTGAAATGCCTGTCTTCGTATAAAGTGTAAGGTTGGTTAAAGGTAGTAGCATATCCATCTACAATCATCTTGCTTTCATCTGCGCCCTCTGCCGCTCTGATTTCCATAGTCATATTTCGGTATTCTCTGCCGTCGGCAAGTCGCCTAAGCTGCTTGTCGGTCGGCTCATTCCTTTGGCTGTTCACTTGTTAAATCATCTCCTTTTTTAACTGTTGTGCCGTCAGGGTTCAGCAAATAATATTCTCCACGGATTGTGTAACGCTTGCCTTCGTCGTTCGGCAAAGGCGGTAAGTTCCATATCTCTCTTACGGTGTCACGGTTGAATACACCTCTGTCTGCCATCTGAGAAGATACATTGAGTTTTTCGGTTGTACTTAGATATTGCAATCGGTTTGCAGTAAGCATGAGCCCAGAACCGCTTGCTCGCTCCCGCTCCGTGAATAACATTTTTGTGATGACATCCGAAAACTGTATAGCAAAAGGCTCTATTGCGCCCTCATAAAAAGCCGCCCAGGCGTCGCCGTAAACTTTATTTTGAAGTACATCTTCATTGACTCCGAAATAATCAAATACGTTTGTCTTTATCTGTGCCATCTGTTTTTCGTCCACTACGAAAGGCGAACTTTTTATTTGCTGAATGTTGCTGTAAGTGTTGGGAAAGAGCAACATTCCACCTTCGTTGCTTCCGAAACTGCTTTTATTGAAGCGTTTTCGTTCTTTTTCTATGTCTTCCGGCTTAGCAAAATTAGTCATCTGCGCCATAAAGCGGAATGTGGCAGAATTTTTAACGCCCTCGCCTATGCCCTGATTCTGTAAATTGATTAGCTCCATTGTAGGGTTAAGGGCGCTATTATCTTCGCCGAAAAAATCGCTGCTGTACTGAAACTTTGTCATAATTCCGCATGAGCTCACAGGTATTGCAACTGTGTCGGATGACATAAAGCGATATTTAAGCCATGGTTCCGACGAATACTGTACAATCTCACAGGTGGATGGCAATACCGGATATATTCCGTTTGGCTGCCCGAATTCGTCGTATATGGGTACAATAAATGCAGTGTTTTGAACATCCAGCATCGTTGACAGCCTGTAAAGAAACTGTCCCCAGGTCTGAAATTCATTAGGGCCTGTTTTAAGTTTTGTTTGTAGCTTAGGCTTTGCACTGCCTTTGATTTCCACGGCAAGTTTGCTTATATGTATTGCCCTTGCATGAATGGCAGCTCTCACAAGCTCCTGCTCATACAGTTTACCGCCCCATGAGGTAAACACCGGGGTGTATGCGTTGAATGTTTGAAAATAGCCTTCAGGTTCCGGCGGCTTTGGGCTCTTCTTAAAGATTTTGTCAAAAAGGCTCACGGGTTCACGTCCTCTCTGCTTGAGAATTTAACCTCTACGTCCGGCGGGACGTACTCTACTGAGCAATAAGAAGGCAAAAAGACAACACCGCTCCCCACCTGTTCACGAATCTTTTTCTCGATTTCCTCTGCGTGCTCTTTTCTTACCATACAGTTAAGGCTTACAACAAGATCTCCTCGTTGTTCTTTAAGCCGCCGGTACCATCTCATGACCATTCCGAGACACTCTTTTGTTGGCTCAGAATTATTGCACCATCCGTTAGCTGCCGGGCATACTTCTATGTACTGACATTTACTCATTTTTTAGCTGCACTCCTATCTCTGAATAATATTTCTGCCTTACTGTCATTGCGTCCAGTAAGGCTGCGGTTCCGTCAATGTGGTCATTGGCTGATAATTTAATGAGCTTGCTTCTCCCGCTCTCCGCTTCAGTTTTAAGGGCTGCGTTAAGCAAATGAACTTTCAACAAGTCATTATCTCCAATACAAAATATGCCGTCTCTTATGAGTCCCTCTGTCTCTCTAATTACCGGCGTTAAGTTGAAGCCCTGAAAAACATCATCCACATGAAAGCCGTATTGCTTCATGTCCTGGACTAAATACTGGCTTGAATATCGGTCATATCCTGTTTTCAGTGGATAGATTTGATACTGTTCTATAAGCTCTTTGAACCAGTTGAAACAATCGTGATAATCTACGAAGTTGTCGCCGGAAAGCTTCAGAATACCTCTCTGAACATACGCAGCGTAAGGCAGCCCGTCTCGTGCGGTAGCTTCTTCCAACTTCTCAGCCGGGAGGAAAAACTTTGAAAAAACATAAAGTTTTTTATTCTTCTCTATGACTGCGCAGCATGATGTAAGGTCAGTAGTCCTCGAAAGGTCAATACCACCGACACAGTAGCAGCCTCTGAAATCTTTGAGGGACAGAGAGCCACCGGAAGCCCGCTCCACAGCATCGGACGGAAGCCACGCCTGGGAGCTGTTCTGCTTTATGTTGCAGTATTTTGTGAGGAACTCCGCTTTCTTGCTGAGGCTCTGTTCCGCTACTGCTATCTCCTCTATAAGATAATCAACAGAAACAGACACACCCAAGTTGGGGTTTGATTTTCTCAGCTCGTTAATGTCGTTCCATTTTTGAATGTCATCTATCATGTAGAGGAACGGCGCAAGGCGACGCTCTTTTGAGTCGCCCAGGAGAAAACGGGTAGAACGCTTTATAAGTTCGTCATAAATACCCTCATTGATATATCCCGATGTAGATATTGACAAAATAATCGGCTGCTTACGTGCTCCGAGAGCGGATTTCATTACTTCGTATTGCTTGAGTCCCTGATCTCCCGGCCATGAGGCTATTTCATCACATATGGTAAGGTGCGGATTGAATCCGTCGGACTTCTTGGCGTTGAATGCTATTTTCTTGACGGAGCTGTTTGTTTCCTCTATGTAATAATCTGATTTACGCTTTTTAATGAGCTGGGCAAGCTCAGGCTCTTTCTGTATAGTCTGCCAAAAGGCGGAATAAACAAGGTCAGCCTGGTCAAGCTTTGGAGCTACGCAAAATACTTTTGCGCCATATTCACCGTCAAGATAAACGCAGTATGCGATAATAGCAGCAGCAAAAAGCGTTTTGCCGTTTTTACGGGATACGACAATCACAATTTCACGGAATTGCCGCAAGCCGTCAGCTCCGACAACACCGAAAATAACTGAAACACAGGCTTTTTGCCACAGTTCCAGTTTCAGCAGGTCATCTCTGCCCTCGCAATGATGACAAAATGTTTCTATGAATTTTATTGATTTATTTGCTTTTTTTTGGTCAAAGAAAAAGGACTGATCGCTCAGTCCTTTAACGATATATTCATAAAAAAGTAAAATCCATTTGCCGACAACTTCAGTACCGTCTTTCATTGCCTGATAATAAGCAAGGATATAATTAACCATTCTTCAGCTGTTCAAGCTTGCCTCCTTTTTTGCTTGGCGGTGTCAGCTCGTTAAGTTGCTTTATGATAGCCTGATAGTTTTTATCGGTAGAAGTAAAGAGACGTGCTACTGGCCTTTCCCTCTCGTAAGGCTCTGTTTTATCTGACTGAGAAAAGAGCTCTGTTTCGCCGTTTTCCTGTATATCCTGCCACAGCTTATTAAGGCGAACACGCAGCCTTGCAGCCTGCACAATGAGTCCCTGAGCTACCGCAAATTCGTTTGGCGGCAAATTCTTGTAAATCCTGGTAAGTCTGCGAATCTCAGACTCTTCCGTAATTTCTTTTGGTTTCTTTGGCATATTCTCGCTCCTTTCGTTTTGGGTAGGGGGTCACGTGCGCCCGGAGAGGAATTTTGTACTCCACCCACCGGTCTCCTGATATGCCTG
>CAUDRD010000148.1 GCA_958451705.1 uncultured Oscillospiraceae bacterium | reverse complement strand
CAAAGGTCATAGACCATGCTCCTATTTGGTGCAGCGTCGATCTTCGTGACGGAAACCAGGCTCTTATTGACCCCATGAATCTTCAGGAAAAGCTTGAGATGTTTAAGCTCCTTGTGGATATTGGCTTTAAAGAGATTGAAGTAGGCTTCCCCTCAGCGTCTGAGACGGAGTATGAAATTCTCAGAACACTTATCGACGGCGGACATATTCCCGACGATGTTACAATTCAGGTTCTTGTTCAGGCAAGAGAGCATCTTATCCGCAAGACCTTTGATGCTATTGCAGGGGCTAAAAACGTAATAGTCCACTTCTATAATTCAACCTCAACTCTTCAGAGAAAGGTTGTCTTTAAAAAGGATATGGACGGCATTATCGACATCGCCGTTAAAGGCGCAAAGCTTATTAAAGAGCTTACAGATGAAATGAAGGCAAACGGCAGCGAGACAAATATCCGTTTTGAATATTCGCCGGAGAGCTTCTCGGGTACCGAGATGGATAACGCTGTTCGCATCTGCGAAGCCGTTATGGAAGCTATGGGAACAGATGCCGATAATAAGATTATCCTTAACCTTCCTTCAACAGTTGAGGGCAGCACACCTAACGGATATGCCGATCAGATTGAATATTTCTGCACTCACCTTAAAAACAGAGAGAACGCTATAATCAGCCTTCATCCCCATAACGACAGGGGAACGGGAGTTGCCGCCGCAGAGCTTGGACTTCTTGCGGGAGCCGACAGAATCGAGGGTACTCTTTTCGGAAACGGTGAGAGAACAGGTAATGTTGATATAGTAACTCTTGCTCTTAATATGTATACACAGGCAGTTGACCCGAAGCTTGATTTCAGCAACATCAATAAGGTTAAGGAAGTTTACGAGCGTACTACAAAGATGCAGGTAGGCTACCGTCAGCCCTATGCCGGCAAGCTTGTATTTACCGCTTTCTCAGGCTCTCATCAGGACGCTATCAACAAGGGCGAGGAATACATGAAGACCAGCGGCACCGAGTACTGGGAGGTTCCCTATCTTCCCATTGACCCTGCCGATGTGGGCAGAGAGTATGAACCCATTATCCGCATAAACAGCCAGTCAGGTAAGGGCGGAGCCGCATTTATTATGAGCAACGTCTTCGGCTATCAGCTTCCCAAGGCAATGCATCCTGAGTTCGGTGCAGCTGTTAAAGCCGTATGCGACGCAGCAGGTACTGAAATCAGTCCTCAGAAAGTATTCGAGATTTTCAGTAAGCAGTATCTTGAGATAAACGGACCTTATCAGATTGTTTCTCATAAGCTCACCGAAGAAAATGCCGTTAACAATACTTCACCTAAGGTTCGCTTTGAGGGAGCTCTCAAGCATAACGGCGATGAGCCCGTAAATATTCAGGGCGTCGGTAACGGACCTATTGACGCATTCTTCAATGCTCTGTCACATGTTGGAATTTACGGCTACCGTTTTGTTGACTATTCTGAGCACGCAGTATCTGTCGGTTCAGACGCAAAGGCTGTTTCCTACATTCAGCTTAAAGCTCCCGACGGAAGCGACGTTTTCGGCGTAGGTATGTCACACAACATCAACTACGCTTCAATCAGAGGCGTTCTCTGCGCTATTAACCGCTATGTTTCAAAACACTGATTATTACCGAAAGGATTTGAGTTAAATGAAAGAATATAATGTTGTTGTCCTTAAAGGCGACGGAATCGGACCCGAAATTGTAGACGAAGCTATAAAGGTACTGGATGCCGCAGGTGAAAAATACGGTTTTAAAATCAATTATGACTATCAGCTTATGGGAGGATGCGCTATTGACGCAACAGGGGAGCCCCTTCCGGCAGCAACTGTTGAAGCCTGCAAAAAGGCTGATTCAGTGCTTTTAGGTGCAGTTGGCGGATGGAAGTGGGATAAACTTCCCGGCAACAAAAGACCTGAGGCCGGACTTCTTGGCATAAGAGGTGCTCTGGGACTTTACGCAAACCTTCGTCCCGCACAGATTTTTGAGCCCCTTAAATCTGCTTCTCCCATTAAGGACAGCATCATAGGCGACAACCTTGACGTTCTTGTTGTCCGTGAGCTTACAGGCGGAATTTACTTCGGCGAGAGAGGAAGAAAAGAAGTAAACGGTTCTCCTGCCGCATATGATACTGAGATGTACACTGTTCCCGAAATCGAGCGTATTGCAAGAGTGGCTTTCCAGATGGCTCAGAAGAGAAACAAAAAGCTTACCAGCGTTGATAAGGCAAACGTTCTTGAATCTTCAAGACTTTGGAGAGAGACAGTTATCAGAATTTCCGAAGAGTACCCGGATGTTGAGCTGAGCCATATGTATGTTGATAACTGCGCAATGCAGCTTGTGAGAAATCCCGGCCAGTTCGACGTTATTGTAACTTCAAATATTTTCGGCGATATTCTTTCAGACGAGGCTTCAATGATAAGCGGCTCCATTGGTATGCTTGCCTCTGCAAGCCTTGCTGACGGCAAAATGGGACTTTATGAGCCTATCCACGGTTCGGCTCCCGATATTGCAGGCCAGGGCATCGCAAATCCCCTTGCCACAATTCTTTCCGGCGCAATGATGCTCCGCTATTCCTTTGATGAGGGTGAAGCTGCCGACGCAATCGAAAAGGCAGTAAATGAGGCTCTCGGTAAAGCAAGAACTCCCGATATTTATGAAGAGGGCTTTGAGAAAGTCTCAACTTCACAGATGGGCGATATTGTAAAGGATATTGTACTTGGCTGATAAAAGTGTATAATAAACTCAAAGCGGAGCGACGAGCTCCGCTTTTTTCTTAAAGGAAGTGAAAATATGGATAAGCTCCGCATTGCCGTGGTGCAGAAAAACACAAAGCCCAATGATTCTCAGTACAGTCTCAAAGCAGGTCTCCAATACTTTGAGCAGGGCGCAAAAATGGGCGCAGATATTGTGCTGTTTCCCGAAATGTGGTCAAACGGCTATGCTCCGCCCTTTAAAGAGGCTTTCGATGAACCTTTTAAAGAAGGGTATGAAAAAGAACGTGAAAGGTGGCTTTCCGAAACCTGGGAGCCTGAGGGGGAAGAAATAAAAGCTTTTTGCCGAAAAGCTAAAGAGCTTAAAACTGGCGTTGTGATAACCTGCCTTTGCACCGGTGAAAATGGAAAGACCAACACAGCTTTCTTTATAGATAAACAGGGAGAAATTATTCTCAGATACGATAAAGTTCATAACTGTGATTTTTCCCTTGAGGGGCTTTTAGAAAGCGGCAGGGAATTTAAAACCGTGGATTTTTGCGGAGTTAAAATCGGAATAATGATTTGCTATGACCGTGAGTTTCCCGAAAGTGCAAGGGTGATGATGTTACAGGGTGCTGAGATAATTCTTGTGCCCAATTCCTGCGATATGAACCCTGTAAGGCTCTCACAGCTTCGCACACGCTCTTTTGAGAATATGACGGGAATTATCATGGCAAATTATCCCGGCTCTAAATGGGGCTGCTCCTGCGCTTATACGCCTATGACTTTTGATGAAAAAGGCAATTATACCGATAACGAAATAATGATGCTGGGGGAAGAGGAAACAATAGCCGTTGCTGAATTTGATATGACCGCAATAAGAAAGTGGCGTGAAACCGAAGTCTGGGGCAACGCTTACCGAAAGGTGTATGCATATGGTGAACTTGTTAAAAGGGAAGTGAAATATCCCTTTGTGAGGGAGAAAAGGAGAAAAGAAATGGAAAGTGTAAAGGTATCTTTCGGAAAGGTTCCACCTGAGGAAAAGGGATATAAATACTCTGTGATTATTTCAAAATCCAGTGAAAAATATGTTTTTTGCCGTCATAAGGATCGCAGCACCTGGGAGTGTCCCGGCGGACATATAGAAAAGGGGGAACATCCTGACGAAGCTGCAAGGAGAGAATTATGGGAGGAAACGGGTGCAAAAGATTTTGACCTTTATCAGATAACCCCTTATTCCGTCACAATGGACGGAGAGGAAAATTTCGGTATGCTATATTTTGCGGATATTTTCACTTTCGGAGAGCTTCCGGCGCTGGAAATAGAAGAGGTAAAGCTTTTTGAAGAATTGCCCGAAAACTGGACATATCCTCTTATTCAGCCGAAGCTGTTAAAAGAGACTCAGCGGGTTATGGAGATTATAAAAAGGGATAATAGAGAACATTAAAGGTAAATCTCAGACGGAGATATATAACTTGCTATATTATTGCAGATAAACGCTGTTGTCTGTGTTCATTTCCTGTGATAAACTAACCCTAACAGGAAAACAAATCACAATCAGGAGGGACATTTATGAAATCAATCTGCGGACTTGACTGCTGTGACAAATGCGAAAGAAAGGTTCAGTGCGGCGGACGCATTGAGACTAACGGTAAACCTTTCGGCGGAACTTGCATTGCCGCTGAAAGTATTAAAAAAGACGGAACGGAAGCTTTTGAAGAGCTTAAAAAGACACTTATAGATGAATTCAATTCCCTTAAAATCAAAGATTTGAAGGTTAATAATCTCAATCTGCTCAATGGATTTTTCGTAAACCTCGAATATGAACTGCCGAACGGACAGAAAGTAAAGCTTCTTAAAGATAACGATGTATATTTAGGCAATCAGATAGAAATACCGAATAGCGAGCGGTGTTACGGTATAGTGGCAGACGACAAATATCTTCTTGTGTGCGAATACGGCTGTATGGGTGCCGACCCGGAGATTGTGGCATATGTAA
>CAUDRD010000147.1 GCA_958451705.1 uncultured Oscillospiraceae bacterium | reverse complement strand
CCATCTCCGTGCCGGGCTTGCAGAAAAACTCAAGCTCCATCTGCTCAAACTCTCTTGTACGGAAAGTAAAGTTACCGGGAGTTATCTCGTTGCGGAAGGATTTACCGATCTGGCAAACTCCGAAGGGAATCTTTCTTCTTGTGGTTCTCTGAATGTTGGGGAAGTTTACAAAAATTCCCTGAGCTGTTTCAGGACGGAGATAAAGCTCGTTTTTAGCATCCTCCGTTACACCCTGAAATGTTTTAAACATAAGGTTAAACTTGCGAATATCGGTAAAATTGCACTTGCCGCACTCGGGGCATACAATATTGTTTTCCTTAATATAGTCGGACATCTGCTCAAAAGTCCAGCCTGCCGGATTTACGCCGGTATCCTCAATAAGCTTGTCGGCTCTATGACGGGTCTTGCACTCCTTGCAGTCCATAAGCGGGTCGGAAAAGCCGCCTACATGACCGGAGGCAACCCAGGTCTGTGGATTCATAAGGATAGCGCTGTCAAGACCTACGTTGTAAGGATTTTCCTGAACAAACTTTTTCCACCATGCCTTTTTTACGTTGTTCTTAAATTCAACGCCTAAAGGACCGTAATCCCATGTATTTGAAAGTCCGCCGTAAATTTCGCTTCCGGCATAGACGAAACCTCTGCCCTTACAGAGAGAAACTATTTTTTCCATGGTTTTTTCTTTGTTTGAAAGCATCTTTTCATTCCCCTTAGCAATCAGTAATCTAAAAATTAATGTTACCCTATCCGCCATTTATTGTCAAGGTATAATAGTACGGACAGGGTAAAAGATTAAAACTTCAGTATAAAATCAGACAAGTTCGCCGTTAGCGCCTATACCGAAGCCGTCGGCAAAATCGTCTTCAAGTTCTCCTCCGAATTCATGGTAGAAATAGTCGTACAAGTCGTTTTCATCGTAATACTCTTCCATTTCCTGACTGTTCTCCACCAAAGAAGTAACATTGCCTACAAAGGAAAAAACAGTGGAAATTGCCAGAGCAATAACAGCTATGATGACCGCCGCCGTTTTGGTTCCCTTTACGCATCCCGGCTTTGCCTTTACAACTGCACCTATGGCAAGGACGAAAGCCGCAACGGCTCCGTAGTTTGCGCCGGTAAATATGGACCATATGGAAAATACAATGGAAATTACACCTATAACTATGGACAACACGGCAAGAGTGCGGGCTGTGCCGTTCTCTCTCTCATAGTCTGCATTAGGCATCATGCCATAATTGTTATAATTGTTGTAACCGTAATAGGGCTGTGAGTTGTTGGGATTAAAGCCTTCCCCCTGAAATCTTTCCTGGCTGTTTTGCTGATTGCTTCCAAAGCTTTCATTTCCGTTTTCCTGACCGGCATTTTGAGTTTCCGGCTCAAGAAGATTGCCGCAAGAAGTGCAAAATTTTGAATCTACGCTGTTTTCTGAGCCGCATTTACTGCATTTCATAGTTTTTCCTCCAAGGTTTTTTATTTATTCTTCCGAAGCAACTACAGTTTCATTCTCTTCTTCGCTTTTATTGTTACAGTCCTGAGTTTGCTCTTGATTTTCTTTATGTTTTTTTCTGTCTGAATTTTCCTTTAAATTCTTTTCCTTGCGCTTTCTTCCGTCGGCAAGCAGCTTTATAAGCTCATCCTCATCTTCATACTTTATTGCGCTGCGGAATTCTTTAAGATGTGCTATAAGCATATCAAGCTCAAATTTTATGGCTTTTCTGTTCATCAAAAACAGCGATGCCCACATTTTCTCGTTGAGCTTTGCCACCCTTGTCATATCGAGAAAGCTTCCTGCGCTGAAACCTGGCTGTTTTTCGAGAGTGGGGCTTTTAATATATGCGCTTGAAACAATATGGGCAAGCTGGGAGGTGTAGGCAATTATCTTGTCGTGCTCTTCTGGAGTTGAATATACTATTTCACCAAATCCCATTTCTTCGGCTAAAGCCGCAACCTTTTTAACTGCCTTTTTATCTGTATTTTCTGTTTTAGTGATTATAAAATCCGCACCTTCAAAAATCTCCGCCTGCGAATAATCAAAGCCGGAAAATTCACGTCCTGCCATAGGGTGAGTACCTACATAAAACACTCCGTTTTTACTCAGAGCATCCTCGCATTTTTCCGTTATGTATCCCTTTATTCCGCATACATCACAGACAACTGAACCTTTTTTAAACACATCTGCATTTTTCTTTATGAACTTAGCCGTGGTTTCAGGATAAAGACACACAAAAGTTATATCCGCTTCACTGAGCTTTTCTTTTTCGATTATTTCATCTACACATTTTTCTTTCAGCGCTTTTTCACAAACCTCGCCGTCGGTATCACAGCCCCAAAGAGTGCAGTCGCACTTTTCCTTGATAGCCTTACAAAGGGAACCGCCTATAAGTCCCATGCCAACAACCGCTACATTCATTTGAATTGCCCTGCGATACATAAATCTGCACAAAGCTGAAAATACAGCTTTATACGGGTATCGTTCCTTTCATAATATTTTTAAGGTTTTTGCAAACTTGATTTTTCTTTTCGTCATAATATGACTTTTAATTTATTATAACACTGATTTATACTAAGTTAAACAAAAATTTTACAGCTGTTTAAAGAACCAGACATTAACCGATGATATAAAGTATCTGTAAACACATATAAAATCTTTATTACAAGGCATTGCGCTTGACAGCTTGTGGTGATATACTTTAAATGGAGTTTTTTAGGTAGGAGGTTTTAATATGCGAAAAACCAAAATTATATGTACACTTGGACCTTCCACAGAGGATGAAGGCGTTTTAAGAGAGATGATGCTTGCGGGCATGGACGTTGCCAGGTTTAACTTCTCCCACTCCACCCACGAGAAACACTTGGAATTTCTTAATAAGATAAAAAAGCTCCGTGAAGAGCTTGCTCTTCCCGTTGCCACCCTTCTTGACACCAAAGGTCCCGAAATACGTATAGGTAAATTTGAAAAAGGAAAAGTCACCCTTAAAAAAGGCGATATTTTTACTCTCAGAACCGAAGAATGTATCGGCAATGAACATGAGGTTTATGTAAACTTTGCCGGACTTGCCGACGATGTACGTCCCGGAAACAAAATTCTTCTCGACGATGGACTTATCGGCCTTGAGGTAGTTTCCGTAAACGGCGGCGATATTGCCTGCCGTGTGCTTAACTCCGGCGTTGTTTCCGATACAAAGGGCGTAAACGTGCCAAACGTTGAAATTTCCATTCCCTTTATTAGCGACAAGGACAGAGCCGATATTATTTTCGGAATAGAAAACGGCTTTGACTTTATAGCCGCTTCCTTTACCCGCTCCGCAAGGGATATTCTTGAAATAAGAAAAATTCTCGACGCTCACAACTGTTCAAATATCAATATAATCGCCAAAATAGAGAATATGCAGGGCGTCAATAACATCGACGAAATAATCGGTGTCAGCGACGGAATCATGGTTGCAAGAGGCGATATGGGCGTTGAAATTCCCCTTGAGGACGTTCCGGTAATTCAAAAAAAGCTCATTAAAAAGGTATATATGGCGGGAAAACAGGTCATTACCGCAACACAGATGCTGGATTCAATGATCAAAAATCCCAGACCTACAAGAGCTGAGGCAACCGACGTTGCAAACGCTATTTACGACGGAACAAGCGCAATTATGCTTTCGGGAGAAACTGCTGCGGGACTTTACCCCGTTGAGTCCGTAAAGACTATGGCGAGAATTACGAGACGTACCGAAAGCGATATAGACTACAAAAAGCGCTTTAAGCTTTTACAGACGGGAATTAACCCCGACGTTACAAACGCAATTTCCCACGCCACCTGTACCACCGCCCACGACCTTGGTGCAGCGGCTATTATAACTGTTACAAAATCCGGTAAAACCGCAAGAATGATTTCAAAATTCCGTCCGGACTGCCCAATTATCGGCTGCACAACAAGCGAAACCGTATACCGTCAGATGAACCTTTCCTGGGGCGTTACTCCTTTGCTTATTGAAGAAAAGAGCAGCACCGATGAGCTTTTTGAACACGCAGTAGATTCGGCTCACGCTGCCGGTCTTGTCGAAAAAGGCGAGCTTGTAGCCATAACCGCCGGCGTTCCCCTTGGAATTTCCGGAACCACAAACATGATGAAAGTTCAGGTTGTAGGTCACGTTCTTGTAACCGGCAAGGGCATAACAGGCAAAAAGACTTGTGCAAGGCTCTGCGTTTGCGCAAATGAAGAGGAAGCCCTTCACTCTTTTAAAGACGGAGACGTACTTGTAATTTCCGAAACCTCAAACCGCCTTATGCCTCTGCTTAAAAAGGCATCCGGCATAATTACGGAAAACGGAGATTCCAACTCCCACGGAGCAATTGTAGGCCTGAGCCTCGATATACCCGTTATAATCGGAGCAGAACACGCCACAAGAGTTCTGAAAAGCGGAGCAGTTGTAACCGTTGACGCAGAGACTGGAATGGTTTACTGCACCTCGGATGCACCTGTCGAAAAATAATCCCTGATTAAACAAGCATTAAACAGTTAAAAGCCTGCGGCTGAGTCAGCCGCAGGCTTCTTTTATATACCTTTATTATAACTTATTCTTAACTCAAAAAGTCTTAACAAGCTCTTTAAGATATGCCTTGAAGTCGTCACCGATTTCAGGATGGTTAAGGGCAACCTCACAGTTAGCCTTCATAATGCCCAGCTTATTGCCCATATCGTAGCGTACACC
>CAUDRD010000146.1 GCA_958451705.1 uncultured Oscillospiraceae bacterium | reverse complement strand
CGGAGTCATGCTTGCGGCTCAGGCAATGCTTGAAAAAGTACTTATCCTTTAAGGAGGGATAGCGATGTACGAGTTTGACGGAATTACGCCTCAGGCGCTTTTTCTCCTTGCCGATAATAAATTTAACGACAGTAAGCCTTTTTATGAAGAACATAAAGCGGAAATTAACCGTCTTGCGGTAAAGCCCATGCGTCAGATAGGGGTGCTCCTTTCGGAAGATATGGCGGCACTTGATGATAAAATGGTTCTCAATCCCGTAAAAATGGTTTCGAGAGTAAGGCGTGATACAAGGTTTTCCAAAAACAAGGCTCTCTACAGGGATAATATGTGGATTATGTTTATGCGTTCAAAGCAGGACTATAAATATCTTCCCTGTATGTGGTTTGAGGTGACTCAAAATTTTTATTCCAGCGGAATCGCCCTTTTCAGATCTCTTCCCTTTCTTATGGAGGTCTACCGAAAAGAAATATCGGAGCATCCAAAGGAGTTTGAGAAAGCCGTTAAAAGCGCAGAGAAAGCGGGATATGTATTTACAGGTGAATCTTATGCAAGAGAAAAACCGGGTATCTGTCCCGAAGAGCTTAAAGTCTACTATAACGCAAAGGACTGTGCTTTTATCAGGATGAGCAAAAATTTTGAGGTTATAGGCGACGGCAGAATAATAGACGAGCTTAAACAGGGATTCAAAGCGCTGAGTCCTTTATATAAATTCCTGCTTCGTGCTTCGGAGCGGGCAGAACAGGAGGAAAATTATGGCAACAGATAAATTTTGGTCTCATTTTAAAAGCGGAACGGATATACGAGGCGTAGCAGTTGACGGCGTAGAGGGCGAGCCTCTTGATTTAACTGATGAAGTAATAGAGAGAATTACAAAAGCCTTTGCCTGTTTCATCTATGAAAAGGCGGGAAAAAACGGATTAAATGTAGCAGTCGGTCATGACTCGAGAATATCTGCTGAGCGTATAAAGGCGGCGGTAATAAGAGCTTTGGTAAAAAGCGGCATGAATGTTATAGACTGCGGACTTTCTTCAACTCCCGCAATGTTTATGACCACTGTTGATCTTAAATGTGATGCCTCTATTCAGATAACCGCAAGCCATCACCCTTACCACAGAAACGGTCTTAAATTCTTCCTTCCCACAGGCGGACTGGAGGGCAGGGATATTTCCGTGCTTCTCGATTATGCACAGAGAGAGCATTTTATTATCTCTTCAAAACAGGGAACCGTTAAAGAAGAAAATTACATGAAGCGTTACAGCGAAAATCTCTGCGATATGATTAAAAAAGGCGTAAATGCAGAGGATTATGACCATCCCCTTAAAGGATACAAAATCGTAGTTGACGCAGGTAACGGTGCCGGCGGATTTTATGCGGAAAACGTTCTCAAGGTACTCGGTGCCGATACTCAGGGCAGCCGCTACCTTGAGCCCGACGGAATGTTCCCCAATCACATCCCGAACCCCGAAAACGAGAAGGCAATGGAGTCAATTTGTGAAGCCGTAAAGGAAAGCCACGCTGATTTCGGCGTGATTTTCGACACGGATGTTGACAGAGCCGGCTGTGTTGATTCCTTCGGCAATGAAATAAACCGCAACCGTCTTATTGCTCTAGCCTCCGCTATAGCTCTTGAGGGAAACGAGGGCGGTACAATAGTTACCGACTCTGTAACCTCTTCGGGACTTAAAGAGTTTATTGAGCAGGATTTAGGCGGAGTACATCATCGTTTTAAGAGAGGCTATAAAAACGTTATAAATGAGTCAATAAGGCTTAACAATGAAGGCATAAATTCACCTCTTGCCATTGAAACCTCCGGTCATGCGGCTTTGAGAGAAAACTATTTTCTCGATGACGGAGCGTATCTTATAACAAAAATCATCATAAAGCTTGCCTGTTTAGGCAAAGAGGGCAAGACTCTCACTGAGCTTACCGCTGCTCTTAAAGAGCCTGCCGAAAGCAAAGAGATCAGAATGAAAATTCTCGAAGAGGACTTTGCAGCCTGCGGCAACAGAATAATCAAAGACCTTGAAGAGTATGCCGAAGGTAAAGAGGAGTGGCATATTGCCCCCGATAACCGTGAGGGAATAAGAGTTTCCTTCGATAAGGAAAACGGCGACGGCTGGTTCCTTCTTCGCCTTAGCGTACATGATCCCATAATGCCACTTAATATTGAAAGCGACAGCGTCGGCGGAGTAAAGAAAATTGCCGGTAAGCTTTTTGAATTTCTCAAAACTACCCAGGGGTTAGATGTTTCTCCTGTGGAGAATTTTGTAAAATAATTTATAATATTGACGGATAAAAATTAAGCCGCTGTATTTTTTATGTATAGCGGCCATTCTTATGTGAATTTATTCTATTAGTTTTATATGCCTGCAAAAAATTTATTGACATTTTTGCAGTTAAGCCGTATATTTTGTTTATGGGGTTAAAAAAGAGGGTGGCAGAGGATGAAAATTAAAAAAATATTTTTGACAATACTTTTGGTGGCCTTTGGTTTTATGGTTTTAAGTTTTTCGTCTTCCGCTTATGAAAAGACCGAGCTTAAATTTAACAGCGACGGAAAATTCACTATTCTTCTATTTACCGATATTGAAGAAACTGAACTTCCTATGAGCGATTCCGTAAAGCTTTGGAGTGCGGCTGTTGAAAAAGTAAAACCGGATCTTATTGTTTATAACGGCGACAATCAAAGCGTAAAAAAGGGTACGGATGCTTTGGAAAATGTAAATCAGGCAATAACCGAAATAACAAAACCTGCGGCAGATAATTCCATTCCCTTTGCAGTGATATTCGGCTCAAAAGATACCAAAAGCGGAGTCTCAAAGGATAAGCAGCTTGAAATATATAAAAGCATATCCGGCTGTCTTACGGGAACTGAAAACGTAAGCACTTCGGGAAACGGAGTGTATAATATAACCATAAAAAGCAGCACCAGTGAATGCGATGCATTTAGCCTTTGGTTTTTCGATTCATGTTCTCCTTTAGGTGACGACGATACGCTGTTTAAACCGTCGGCTCAAAAACAGGCGGAAAGTCAAAATCAGTGGTATGAAACGAAGAGCGAATTACTTAAGGAAGGAAATGACGGTGAACCGCTGCCGTCCCTTGTTTTCCAGCATGAGCCGGTGCCTGAAATATACGATTTGCTGGAAAAAGTAGATTCTAAATCTTCGGATTCCGTAAAAGGCAAGGGGGAAAATTCTTCCAATAATTACATAATGTCTGATAACACCTCAGGTACGCTCAATGTGGGACCTTATCTTTCAGCGTATATGAACAGCAGATTTGATCTTTGGAAACAGCATGGCGATGTAATCGGAGCATTTTTCGGTCATGACCATATAAACGATATTGAAGGAAACGTTGATGGAATCTATCTTTCCGAGACATTTAAATCAGGTGTAAGAGGCTACGGTGAAGCAAAATATTCAGGTGTTAGGGTGATAACTCTTAATGAAAACGACACTTCCAGTTTTGAAACCGAGTCTCTAACTTTAAACGAATTAATAGGTATACCTACAAATCCTTTTACAGTGTTCCGAACATCCTATGCAAAAACCGTGAAGATTGCGGCTTTTGCTGGAATTGGTGCTGCTTTTATTGCTTTGGCTGTTGCGGCCATTAAACTTACTTTAACTAAAAGAAAAAATTCAAATGTACTGTAATTAGCTCAAGGATACTGATATAATATCAGTATCCTTATTACTTTACAGAATAAAGCAGGTGATTTTTTGCTCAGGTTCATTTTAGGACGTGCTGGCAGCGGAAAAACATATTACATAAGAAATACTTTGGCAAATCTCGCCTTAAACGGCGTAAATGATATTGTGCTTATAATCCCGGAGCAGTTTTCCTTTGAAAGCGAAAAAGCCATGCTTGAACTTTTGGGGGAGAGCAAAGCGCAGAAAGTTGAGATACTCAGCTTTTCACGCCTTGCAGATTCCGTGTTCAGGGAATATGGGGGAGTCAGCGGCGAAACAATAGGCGACGGCGGCAAAGCGGTTTTAATGAGCCTTGCCCTTGAAAGTGTCAGCGACAAACTCACTTTGTACAGAAAACACAGCAAAAACACCGCCGTCATTGCTGATTTTTTAAGTCTCAGAAGGGAGTTTAAAAAAGGCAGCGTTACAACAGATATGCTCATGGCAGCTTCCGAAGGTATGGAAAAGTCGCTTTTGAAAGCGAAAACCGAAGAGATGTCCCTTGTCTTCGCAGCGTACGACGCACTTTTGAAGATTAACTTTTTAGATGAAGACGATGTGCTTACCCGTATGTGCGACACCCTCGACACACATAACTTTTTTGCAGGTAAAACCGTCGCCATTGACTCTTTTAAGGGCTTTACCGCTCAGGAAATGGGCGTAATAGAAAAAATCATAGCTCAAAGCGACGACTGTTATATAAGCCTTTGCTGCGATAGTTTAAAGGACGATAAAAACGGAGCAGGCACTTTTTCTCTTATTCAGCGAACGGGAATGAAGCTGAGGGAAATCGCAAAAAAGTGCGGCAAGAAAATTGCCGTTCCCGTTGTTTTAAGTGAGGGAAAAAGATTTAAGAACGAGGCTCTTTCAGCTTTGGAAAAAGGCATTTACGAGCCTTCATCACTTCCTTTCAGCGGAGACGGAAAAAATATATGTGTCTGCCGCTGCCGTGATATTCACGACGAATGTGATTATGTGGCCTGCGAAATAAAGCGGCTTATGAGGG
>CAUDRD010000145.1 GCA_958451705.1 uncultured Oscillospiraceae bacterium | reverse complement strand
CCTATGAAAAGCTTTATGAAATGGATGACATTAACCCTGAGTTTGCCGATACTGACGCAGTGGTGATTATAGGTGCAAACGACGTTGTGAACCCAGCCGCAAGAGAGGCAGAGGGCACACCAATTTATGGTATGCCAGTTTTAGACGCAGATAAAGCAAAGCATGTTATTATTTGTAATTACGATTTAAAGCCGGGCTATGCAGGAGTTGAGAATCCTCTTTACAGTAAGAAGGAGGGGGTAACGCTACTTTTAGGCGACGCCAACGAAACTTTGCAGAAGCTTATTTCGGCTATCGGTAAAACTACTGGAGAAAGCAATGTTTCCGGGGAAAAAGCAGATGAAAAGGAAACTCCTGCCAAAATACTTTCGGAAGCAAAGAAAGTTATAATAATCCCCGGTTACGGAATGGCTCTTGCACAGGCTCAGCATCTGGTAAAGCAATTAAGCGATAAACTGGAGGCAAACGGCGCAGAGGTCAAATTTGCTATCCATCCGGTAGCGGGCAGAATGCCTGGACACATGAATGTGCTCCTTTGTGAAGCAGATGTGCCCTATGAAAAGCTTTATGAAATGGATGACATTAACCCTGAGTTTGCCGATACTGATGCCGTAGTGATTATCGGTGCAAACGACGTTGTGAACCCAGCCGCAAAAGAGGCAGAGGGAACACCAATTTATGGTATGCCTGTTTTAGACGCAGATAAGGCAAAGCATGTTATTATCTGCAACTACGATTTAAAGCCGGGTTATGCTGGAGTTGAGAATCCTCTTTATACTAAGAAAACAGGTGTAACCTTGCTTCTTGGCGATGCCTGCGAAACCCTCAAAGGGCTTCTGTCATCCTTTTAATTTAAAAAATTAAAAGCCAATTTAAAGCAGTCATAAAAATGCTAATTTTAAATTGGCTTTTTCATATTTAACCTATGTGTGGGATAAAATAGAAAAAAGGAGTTTGATGTATATGACAAATGATAACAGAAAGGTTGTTCTTATCGGTACAGGTATGGTTGGTATGAGCTATGCCTACGCTCTTTTAAATCAGGGAGCCTGTGATGAGCTTGTTTTAATAGACGTAGCGGCGGAAAAAGCCATGGGTGAAGCCATGGATTTAAACCACGGTCTGGCTTTTTCTCCTTCCAGTATGAAAATCAAGAGTGGAGATTACAGGGAATGTTCCGATGCGGATATTATTGTTTTATGTGCGGGAGCAGCCCAGAAGCCGGGAGAATCAAGACTCGATCTCCTTCAGCGCAATGCCGATATTTTTCGCTCAATAATCGGGCAGGTTACCCAGTCAGGCTTTAACGGCATTTTTCTTGTGGCCACAAATCCCGTAGATTTTATGACTAAAATTGTCTGCGAGCTTTCGGGTTTTAATTCCCATCGGGTATTAGGTACGGGAACGGTACTTGATACCTCAAGGCTCAGGTATCTTTTAGGCAGCTATTTTAATGCAGATCCTCGTAATATTCACGCCTATGTCATGGGCGAACACGGAGACAGCGAGTTTGTTCCCTGGTCCCAGGCGATGTTTGCCACAAAGCCCATAATTGACATATGCGAAGAGAGCGGAAATGATTTTTCTGTAGATGAGCTTGAAAAAATCGCCGTAGAGGTCCGTGATGCAGCACAGAAAATAATTAAAGCAAAAAAAGCCACTTATTATGGAATAGGTATGGCGATGCTAAGAATAACAAAGGCGATTTTCGGCAACGAAAACAGCGTGCTTACTGTTTCGGCAATGATGAAAGGGGAATACGGCCAAAACGGAGTCTTTGCCGGCGTACCGTGTATAGTCAACCGTAACGGAGTAAGAAAAATTTTAACCCTTAACCTTACTGATAAAGAAATGGAGAAATATAACAGTTCTTGTGGTATTCTTGAAGAAACCTTTGCACAGTTAAAACTGTAGGTTCAAAATCAAAAAGGACATCTGCTTTTTTTGCAGGTGTCCTTTTTATATTCGTGGTTTTGTAAATTTTTACATAAGCTTTTCGTTGTAATGGGCACGTTCTCCGCCTATGAATTTAGGCCTTGTTCTGGCGCATATTATATTTGCCTCTCCGATTTTTTTAATACTGAGTCTTACTGGAACGGCAACTTTTTTCAGATGCATTCCTATAAGTGTACCGCCTATATCTATTCCGGCGTCGGCTTTTATCTCTTCCACAGCAACGGGATTTTCAAAAGTTTTGTAAGCAATAGTTGCAAAGGAGCCGCCGGCTTTGGGCATTGGCACAACGTTTACCGGTTCAAGTTCCAGCTTTTTAGCAGCGGCACTTTCGGTTATGATGGCACGGTTAAGATGTTCACAGCACTGAGCGGCAAGGAAAATTCCATTTTCTTTTAAAATAGGATAAATTCCGTTAAAGCAGGCTTCAGCAGCTTCAAGGCTTGAATCTGTACCGATTTTTTCTCCTACAATTTCGCTGGAAGAACAGCCAATTACTACTATATCTCCCTCTTTAAGGTTTGCGGCTTCTATAAGTTCAGTTATAGCTTTTTCAGCTTCTTTTGTAATATCATCAAACATAAAAACATCTCCTTAAGTATTTGTTCTATATACTACTACTGCTTTAAAAAAATTTAAATAAGCAAATTATACAAATTTTTTTATCCTCTCCAAATTCACCCGAAGCGGCATTTAATTACCGCAAATAAATTGTCGTTAAAAAGGTAAATTAGTTGTGCGGCATTTATTAAGGAGGTGAAAAAATGAGAAAGGCAGTAAAAATCACCGCAGCAGGTATTTCTGTTATAACGATTTTAATTTTGATTTTAATAGCATTTGCCTATTATTTTTTGCCCTCAAGTTATTTTGTCACAAATGAGAGCAATATTACTATTAGGAAAATATATTCCATAAGCTGTTTTGAGGAAAGTGAAAATCCGGTAAATTCTTCCGAAGAAACGCCTAGAAATAAAACCGTAGAAGAAAATATTACCCTTTTTAATATAATACCGGTAAAATCCGCCGAGGTTACGAGAATACAGAGAAAATATGTAATTCCAGGAGGCAATATTTTCGGCATACGCCTTTACACCAGCGGAGTAATGATTGTGGGAATGCAGGACATTGTAACTGCAAAGGGAAGTGTAAATCCGGCGGAAAAAGCAGGACTTCAAATTGGAGACATTATAACTCATGTAAATAAAGAGGCAGTAAATAAAAATAAAGACATTATGCGGCTTTTTGAAAGCTCTGACGGCAAGGGTATAAATATAGATTATATACGAGGGGAAAAATCCTATTCTACTGTTTTATATCCCCAGCTTTCAAAGGATGATAACAAATACAGAGCGGGGCTGTGGGTGAGAGACAGCACCGCAGGAATAGGAACAATGACATATTACGACGAAGAAAATAATGTTTTTGCCGGTTTGGGTCACGGAATCTGTGACGTTGACACAGGCGAAATAATGCCTCTTTTAGGGGGAGATATAGTTGAAGCCGTTGTAAACAGCTGTGCAAAGGGCAGCGAGGGAACTCCGGGTGAACTTATAGGCGCTTTCAGCGGAGCCGTAACAGGTAACCTTGTGCTGAATACCGCCGCCGGAATTTACGGCAACACAATAGGCGATTTGAAAGTAAATTCCGATAAAATCCCCGTTGCCACAAAGCAGGAAGTAGAATCAGGCAAAGCATATATTATATCTACCATAGACGGCAAAACCCCGGAAAAATTTGAAGTTGAAGTTAAGAAGATTTTTGCGGGAGATTCAGGCTATAAAAACATGGTGGTAAAAGTCACCGACAGCCGGCTTATTGAAAAAACAGGAGGCATAGTTCAGGGTATGAGCGGCAGTCCAATAATTCAAAACGGAATGTTAATAGGTGCAGTCACCCACGTTTTTGTAAACGACCCTCTTCAGGGATATGGCATATATGCTGAAAAAATGATAGAAATTTCAGATACTTTGACCGATAAATCTGCTGATTAAAGGTTTCAAAAGGCGTAAAGAGAAGCAAAACCAACGTATTTGAAAAAAATTACCATTTTTTGCCAAAAAACTATTGCCAATAAATAGAAGGAATGGTAAAATATGGTAGAACAAAAAACGGAGGTTTTGAAAAATGGAAAAAACAATGAAAATTATGATTGCAGAAGAAGGAACAGAATTCGGTAAAAATTGCAGCAGTGTTTTAAGAAGCGAGGGCTTTGACGTATCAATGGTCGCGAAAGACGGAGCTCTTATTATAGAACGCATTAATGAAATAAAACCCGATGTGCTTATTATGGATAGTTTTATGCCCCATGTTGACGGTTTGGGAGTGCTTTTAAAGATGAGAGAGCACGCACCGGAGAAAAAGCCGATTGTTATGCTCATGTCCAGCGTTGACAATTCCGAGTTTGAAAAAGAAGTAATCGCCGCCGGAGCAGATTACTATTTTCTTAAGCCCTTTGATGTGGATGTTCTTGCTCAGAGAATAAAGCAAATTACCGCCTGGAAAAACCGCAGCGTTAAAGGCGATATGTCCGAGTTCAGCAGCACTGACGATTTGGAAGTAATTGTCTCCGAGATCATGCATCAAATCGGCGTTCCGGCTCATATTAAAGGATATCAGTACCTTAGAACTGCGATCATTTTGTCAATCAGCGATAAGATGATGCTTGAATCCGTAACAAAAGTTCTCTATCCCACAGTTGCTAAAATCTATAAGACCACTCCTTCCCGTGTAGAAAGGGCAATACGCCATGCAATTGAGGTTGCCTGGGACAGAGGCGATGTTGATGTGCTCA
>CAUDRD010000144.1 GCA_958451705.1 uncultured Oscillospiraceae bacterium | reverse complement strand
GGAGGAAGCATAAACGATGATGACATCTGAAGATCTGAAAGACGCTCTTCGCAGCGGCGCCGAGGTAACATACAGGGACTATTTCGGGCAGGAGTTTCACGGTACAGTAGACGCTGTTGTTTACCGCTGCCCCGAAGGAAGAATCACGGTTTCGGCCGAAGTAAGGGATCTTAAAGCTCCGCACTCGGTAATAGTGACAAAACCTGAAAGATTATCTTTAACTGAGGTAAGACATGAAGTTTAAAGTTATTGGCAACATTTGCAAAAAGAAAAAGACAGCTATCATATTCGACCGTGTTACCGTCAACAGCGCAGGTATGGAAGTTTGTCAGCAGTACATCAGTGACGGCAGCGCAATATACCCGGTCATAGGATTACCGCATATCAATGAAGAGACTTTGCTCACAATGCGGGACATTCCCGAAAAGCAGCGTGACAGCTGGACAGTCAGAACACTTCCTGTACCTGATTGTATAGATTTTCGCGACACAATCGCTGTTGACTCTCAGGTTAGGGAAACCGACTTTGTATTGTATCAAAATCAGTCAAAGCTCAGAGCAATTGAAACGAGCAGAGGTATTGTATTTATAGACCTTGGATACTTAGCTCCGCTGGTCGATTCGTTTGATGTTATGCAGATGTATGAGCGCATAAACGATGCCGGGCAGCTGTATATAGTTGTGACCGCCGGACTGTGGTTACAGGCAATTATATTTCCGTGCAAGATTATAGACAAAGACTTTATTGAAAAGCTGGACTACATATTGAACGAATGCGAGATTTCTCTCAAGTGGCAGAACTCCGCTAAAGAGGAAGACCTTTCGCAGCTCCAATTGAAAGTAGACCAGGAGACAGGCGAAGTGTTAAGCGGTGAATAAAAACAGCATAAAAAATGAGCCTGCCCGGCTGCAACCAGGTAGGCTCGAAACGTGACTTTTTGGGGTCACTCGTATCCATAAATTATTATACATCGAGCACCCCGAAAAGTCAATATTTTAAGGGCTCCGAAGCCCTTTGACGGCCTTGTATTGGGTATTAACTTACGGAGCACATGAAAAGGGGTGACTCAAAATAATCAGAGAAAAAAGAATAGTGTCCGGCAAAATCCTTGAGGTGGAAATCTTCCCTGTTTGCTCAGACGGAAGAAAAATGCCTGCCGGTTCTCTCAGCAGAGAGGCTCAGAAGAATCTCAACGAGAAGAACGCCAAAAAGAAGTTGGACAGGCTTTTTAACACAAACTTCGGTAAAGGTGATCTTGCCGTGCACCTTACATACAGAGATGATGAAATGCCGTCAACCCGTGAAGAAGTGGTTAGGGAAGTTAAAAACTACATTGCTCGCCTCAGACGGTGGCGTAAAGCTCACGGACTACCCGATATGAAGTACATATATGTCATCGAAGCAAAAATCAGCAAAAGAACAGGTGTCCTCCGCTGGCACGTCCATATGGTGATGTCAGGCATGGACAGGGATGTTGCAGAGCAAAAGTGGAATCACGGAGACTGGACAAACGCTCGAAGATTACAGCCTAATGAAAACGGCTTGCAGGCTCTTGCAAGGTACATGACCAAGGATCCGGAAGGCAAGCGGCGGTGGAGCGGGTCTAAAAACTTAAAGCAGCCAACAGTCAAAAAGCCCCGTGACGGCAAGATAACAAGGCGTGGCTTAGCCCGAATAGCCGAAAAGAAGCTTTATGACCGTGAATATTGGGAAAAACGCCATAAAGGCTATTCTTACATAGGAGCAGAAGCTTCGTTCAATAATTACAACGGCCACTGGTATGTGTATGTCCGGATGCGCAAGAGAGATTAAAAAATAAGCACACCTTTATCGCAGCAATGTAAAGATAGGAGTTTTATTTCGTGAACGAAAGTTACATAGATTTTTTAAAAAGCAAAATTGAGGTTGCCCCTGTATCAGGGTTTGACATCGGAGCTGATGAAGTAAATCCCGCTCTTAAATTTCACCAAAGGGACGCTGTTATATGGGCAATAAAAGGAGGTCGCAGAGCACTGTTTGAAAGCTTCGGTCTCGGAAAGACAGCTCAGCAGCTGGAATATTGCCGGATTGTTACTGAACATGAAGGCGGCAAAGCGCTTATTGTGTGTCCTTTAGGCGTTAAACAAGAATTTAAGCAGGATGCAGTAAATCTCCTTGGGTGGGATGCGGCGCCGGAATATGTAACCAATATGGAGGAAGCTAAAAACGCACAGACATCAATAGTGATTACGAATTATGAGCGGGTCCGTGACGGCGATATAGATCCTAAGGAGTTTGTAGCAACTTCCCTTGATGAAGCATCAGTTCTCCGTTCATTTGGCAGCAAAACATACCAAACTTTTCTCGATAAATTCAAGGGAGTTAAATATAAGCTTGTTTCAACGGCCACACCTTCACCGAATAAATACAAAGAGCTTATTCACTATGCCGGTTATCTTGAGGTAATGGATACCGGACAGGCATTAACTCGATTCTTTAAGCGCGACAGTACAAAAGCAAACAATCTTACGCTTTATCCTCACCGAGAAGAAGAGTTTTGGATATGGATGAGCACATGGGCATTGTTTATAAACTTACCTTCAGATTTGGGCTATAGCGATGAGGGCTATGCATTGCCACCTTTGGATGTACGTTTTCACAAAATTCAGGATGAATATTGCAGCTCATGTGATAAGAGCGGGCAAATACAATTCCTGCGGGAGGCAGCAATAAGTCTTTCTGATGCAGCGAAAGAGAAAAATGCATCAATCCAAAAGAGAGTTGCAAAGGCGAAAGAAATAATAGAAGAAGATCCGGACGCTCACTTTATTTTATGGCATGACCTTGAAGCTGAAAGGCATGAGATTAAACGTCAGATTCCCACGGCCGTAGATATATACGGCTCTATGGACTATGAGGAGCGGGAACAGAGAGTTATAAACTTTTCAAACGGCAATATCAAGATATTTGCCACTAAAAAGTCTTTGTCCGGCTCAGGATGCAACTTTCAAAAACATTCCCACAGAGCCATTTTCGTTGGGATAGATTATGAGTTTAATGACTTCATTCAGGCCATACATAGGGTATACAGGTTTTTGCAGTCCGAAAAAGTGATAATAGACATCATTTACACGGAAGCTGAAAAGCCGATTCTCGACACTCTCATGGACAAATGGAAAAAGCATAACTATCTTTCGGAGAAGATGCGTGAAATTGTTAAAAAATACGGTCTTGCCGGTACGTCACAAATTGATAAGCTTGCAAGAACAATAGGGGTGAAAAGAGTGATAGTAGAAGGCGAAAGCTTTAAAGCTATAAATAATGACTGTGTTTTGGAAACAGACATTATGGAAGACAACAGCATAGATTTAATACATACAAGTATCCCATTCTCCAACCATTACGAATATACACCCAGTTACAACGATTTCGGCCACAACGAAGACACAGAAAGATTCTTTAAACAAATGGATTACCTTACTCCGAATTTATTGAGAATCTTAAAGCCTGGTCGTGTAGCAGCCATTCACGTTAAAGATAGGGTACTGTTCGGCAATGCAACAGGTACCGGAATGCCCACAATGGAACCATTTCACGCAATGTGCATTGAGCATTATATGAAGCATGGCTTTCAATATTTCGGCATGATTACTGTTGTGACTGATGTTGTCCGAGAAAACAATCAGACTTACAGGCTCGGCTGGACTGAACAATGCAAAGATGGTACCAAAATGGGTGTAGGCTGTCCTGAATACATTTTGTTGTTTCGTAAGCTGCCTTCCGATACATCCAAAGCATATGCAGATACACCTGTGACGAAAACAAAAGAAGAATACACGAGGGCGCAGTGGCAGATAGATGCACACGGCTTCTGGAGGTCGAGTGGTGACCGTTTAGTAACAAAAGAAGAGCTGCTAAAGGTGCCTGTATCAAATCTCCAAAAAGTATACCGTGACTTTAGCCGCGATACAGTATACAACTATCAAGAGCACGTTTCCCTCGCAAAAGAGCTTGATAAAGACGGGAAACTTCCCGCAACGTTTATGGTGGTGGCTCCGGGTTCATGGAATGAAGAAGTATGGGATGACATAGTTCGCATGAGAACTCTGAACAGCAGTCAGAGCCGCAGGCAGCAGGAAATGCACGTTTGTCCTCTTCAGCTGGATATAGTAGAGCGAATTATTAACCGTTACAGCAATAAAGGCGATGTTGTGTTAGACCCATTCGGCGGAATTATGACGGTACCTAAAGTTGCGGTAGATAACGGGAGATATGGCATAGGTATAGAGCTTAATAACGGCTATTTTCGTGACGGTGTCGGCTACTTAAAAGAAGCCGATGATAAAGCGAATACATTCACTTTATTTGACTTAGTGTCAAATTCCTAACATCGAAAGGAAGTAATGCCGATGCTTTCACCTTGTAAGAATTGTCCCTGCCGCTTTGTAGGCTGTCATATTCAATGTCCGCAGTATAAAGCCTATGTTGAAGATAACACAGCAATCAGGGAGCGGGACACACAGCGCCGAAGGCTTGAATATGAGCTTTACGCCGTCGGAGACAAAAGGAGAAAAAGGAGGACGGGAAAATGAGCAGACCGCCGAAAAATGATAAAGTGTGTAGCATATTCCGCTGTCCAAAGCTCAGAAATAACACTTGCTGTTATAACTGCAAACGTTATGACGATTGTGAAATCAAATGCCTTAATGCTCCGTATAAATGCGGAATGTACATAAAACCGATGAGAGGAGGGTATGAGCCGTGAATGATATCGATGTGTGCAGTGAAGCACTTCAAGAGTTTATTGACAGTGTAGTTTCAGCTGCTCGCAAAGTTTTTGAAGAGTTCTGCAAGCTCATAAAAGAGTTTCTCAAATATTTGTCAGATACTTTATGTAGCTCTGAGTGGTGGAT